>JABMNW010000006.1 GCA_013204455.1 Acidimicrobiaceae bacterium | reverse complement strand
GTGGGCGCTGAGGGATTCGAACCCCCGACCCTCTCCTTGTAAAAGAGATGCTCTAACCAACTGAGCTAAGCGCCCATGCACGGGATGATCCCGCGAATGAGCGTCTCAGTATATTGGTGTTAACTCAATGCGTAGCGCAATACGCGATGGCCAAATTTGCGCTCGCCGACCCACAGATAACCGTTCGAAACCCAGAGCGATGCTGGCCACCTCGTATCAGTGACGGAATGGGCCGGCGATTTATCGGTAGACGATGTTGCCCCGAGATAGGCATCGGGAACAGCCGCAGCCATTGCCGCAGAGACGCTGTTCCAGGCGAGGGTTCGGTGGAAACCAGTGTCGGCAACAAACAGCACGCCGTTCGAGACAAGTGCGTCTTGCGGCAAATTCATCTGCACACCTGTCACCGTGCCGGTAGCTGCTGCGTTCTGACCGAGTGTCAACACCGACCACAACAAAACGTGTGGTGTGTTGTAGAGACTCGTACCAACAAGCCACGAACCATCCGAACGAATGCGGTTGACTTCGGCACTGATCGAAAAATCGGGGCTGTCATTTTTATCGGCGGGAATTCCTGACCAAACATAAATCTTTTTGGCTTCGCCGTCGAGGATATAGAAATACCTGTTGTCGGCGGCGACGCGTAATGCCCCGCCAAAGGTTACGTTGCCAATCGAGTCCTTGATATTCAAAACAGGAACGTCAGTTATCTTGGTCGGAATGCCTCGCCAAACGACGAATGTTTTTTCTCCGGCGGCCGCATACAGCGGCTTACCGTCAGCGGCGGTGGTCGCCGCAGACGAATCAGGTTGAAAGTCCATCGCCAACAACGGGTTCGAGTCATTCTGATTCTGTGTCGTCCACACCAAGTCGGGTTTGGCACCATCGGTGGCGGGGATTGACTTCCAGACATAAATCTTGCGATCAAAGTCGCTGTTGATCGCCATCGCCCCGCTGAGTGTTGCCACCTGCGGATTGGTGATTAAGTAATTGGTGTCCAAGGTGTTGATCACCTTGTTAGTCGTCGAATCTAAGCCAGGTGATCCGAGATAGAACGCCACCGAAGACGATGCACCAGGAATGCCCTTGAACACCGCCATCCGGTTGCCGTTGTATTCGGTTACATACATATACCCGTTGACGATCTCAACGTCGCCACCGTCTCCACCGACAAAATCTGTACTGGTGGCAAGTCGTGTACCTGCGGATTGCGTTGCAAGATTATCCGAATATTCAACGAGCTGTCTGGAGAGTAAATACAATTTCCCGGTGGTCGAATTAAATGATCCATGCGGCCAAGCAAAGTTCGAGTCAAAGGGCTCTAAATCATATGAAACTGCCGACGATGACGACGTTGGCCATGTGGCAAAGACATGGGCCACAGAACTCTTGGCGCACTTGCCATTGTGGTCACCCACGATGATCGATGTGCCGTTACTAGTCACACCGCGAGGTGTGCCCAGACAATTCGTCGTGTTACCTGTCAGGGTGATGTCTGCGGCTTCGGCGCCGGTCGAGGGGAAAGAGTTCCAGATCTTTAGTTGCGCCTTGCCCGCAAGAGATGCGACAACCCTTGTGCCGTTCGACCAAACGCCCCACGGCCACGCATCGGCGCCAAGATCAACTACATAACTTGCGGTCTGTCCGGTGGTAGTTGGCATCGTGTTCCATACCAGAATGCGATTGTTGTCGCTATCGGCAACGAGCAACTTGCCTGTGCTGGTGACCACTGCGTCACTCGGCCAATTGCACTGGTTGAGCCCCGACCCACTGGTCGTTGCGGTCGTCGAAGATTGGCAGAGCACGAAATCGGGTGGCGTTGACGAGGATGTCGGCGCGATGTTCCACACCAGAATGCGATTGTTGCCACGATCAACGAGCAACAGATTGGTGCCGTTGGAGGCAAGACCACTCGGATGGTCATAGAGCGCAGTTCCAGTCGTTGAGGCCAGACCTAATGCGGATAAATAACCAGTTGGAGTAGCAGTCGCACTGACACGCGTATACGGGCTGTCGGCAAGGATCGCATAACTCGACGAGACCTCTTTTACAGGGCTGGTCTTGGTTGAAGAACCGCCGGGCACGGTCGTGTTAGTTGTGCCACCAGGCACTGGACCATTTGGTTGCCGTCTCCAGAGTTTTTTCTTGCCTACCTGCACGCATACAAATACAGGCGACTTCTTCTTCATTTTGACGGTGACGATCTGGCCAACCCGAGTGCACCTCGCGCCGTTCTTGATCGCGGCATTGGCCACCCCACCTGAGATGCTCATGACAGCCATACTGGCCACAGCGAATCCAACGAGACGTTTCATAATCACTCCTTTGGGAATGGATAAACAGGAAGGGTTTAAACTTAGTCTTTGGTGTCGCTGCAAGACGGGATTATGGCGGCGCGCATCGCACAGGCCAAGCGGCTCCTTAATTTGGCTGTTAGATAGAGTTGTGAGTTTTTAAATACTCTTTAATTCGTCCGCGATCCTCATTCTCTTTTTCGCCCTTAAAATATATTTCAATAAACTCGACTTTTGAAACAGCGACATGGAATGCGTAAATAACGCGAATACCGCTCATCGCCCCGCGGCCCTTGAGTGCCTTGCATGCAAACTTTTTGATTTTGCATACCTTTATTGCTTCGTTACAAAAGTCTGGAATAAGAAAAATACTCTGACTATCTAAATTCGTGAGATGAAATAGTTCTATCGCGTTGCGCTTTGCAGTTTCTAAATCTTCATCAAGCGTTCGATATTTCTTGAGAAGTCGTTTCAGATCCCTTTGAAAGGCATCGGTGGCTTGAAAGCTAATCTTCGTCGGTGTTGTCATATTCGCGTACCGATGTTTCGGTCGTGCGGTAGAAAACCGACTCGTAATCAAGCGGTTTGCCATCCTCTGCGCTTAGCCACGGCACATCTCGATGGGATAAATCGGAAAGCTGGGTTGCCGTCAGATCGGAAAGCCGCTGTAATTCCCAATCAATGTGTTCTTGTTCCTTTCCGTTTAACACACTTAAATCCGGTTCAACATCCGGGTTCACTAGGTATTTTGTCTGGGGGAACTTATAAAACTTACTTTTAATGATCTCCACTTCTCCATTTTTCACCATGTCTTCAATGAGATATTCAAACAAAAGTGGTGTTGGTCCGTAATGGTTTTTTTGATACACCAAGCCCATCAGTTGGTCTTCGTATTTTTCGTAATAATCGAAGTCCATGAAATAGAGAAGTTTGTATAGCACTGTCATGCCAACGTTCGGCTTGCCGCCAACTTTCTTCAAAATGTAAAGTAAAACCTGCCTAGACTTGTCCGCTTTCTCTTGTGGAACGCTTATGCGGATTTGGGAATCCCGCACCAGTTTCTTTTTGCCTATTATTTTCACAACTGTTTTTGCATCTGCCTTTTCTTCCAAAAAACTCTCAAAAGAAATCTCAAACGCCCTTGCAAGTTTTTTAGCTTCAGCAATAGTCAACTCGCGCTTGCCCTGTTCAATCTTCATGTAAGTCGGGCGGGACATTAGAAGTGCAGACGCCAAAGACTCCTGCGACAGATTGCGCTTTTTACGTTGTTCTTGAATGTATTCTGCGCTCTTTCTTTTAGCCCGCAGATTCCCGTCAGCGCGCCTTGAAACATGATTATTAGCCATATACCCTAGTTTAGTCGATGAACGATTTCTTAGCAAACACAATGTAAAGAAGTTTTACAGAGCCCTAAAGAGAGTCACTGCGACGAGTCATGCGACCGCTGACGACGCCAAGTACCACTGCAATCATTGTTGCCGCCAGCACACCGAGGCTGACAACTTCGTCAAATCGGGTGTCGGCGAGTGTTGCATCGACGCCAATCAGCGCCACAGTGAGCGCGGCGGCGGCGGCGAACCCGACAGCCAATGCCTCGGTTGGGGCAATGACCAGTCGTCGTCGAGCGATGACAAGCACGCCGCCGATACCAACCGTCTTGCCAATCACGATTGCGGCAATCGTGATGAATACAAGATTCGCCGGTGCACCGGTTGGCACCTTGATAGGAATTAACGTGTGCAGAAAAACGAAAGCCGGTAGCAGGACCGCTGCAATCCACGGATGTAAACGCTCTTCAACGCGCTCGGCCACCGACAGATTGTCTGGGTCGAAATGGGGCACCACAAAACCAACAGCAAATGCCCCGAGGGATGGATGCAAGCCGGCCCGCAACATCAATACAACAACCAACACGGTCGCGCCAATCGTGTAGAACGCACCAAGGTTGAACTTACGAATCGACCAGGCAAAAAACGCCACGAACAACACGACTGCGACAACATAGAGCAGTTTCAGATTCTTACCTGTCGTCGCCAGCGCAAGTACCGCGCCAAGGTCGTCAAGCACGGCGACCGCGAGCAAGATAACCCGCAGTGATTGGCGAAAACCGCCCAACGCCGAAACAGCAGAGGCAAGTGCAATGTCGGTGG
>JABMNW010000100.1 GCA_013204455.1 Acidimicrobiaceae bacterium | reverse complement strand
GCAGTAACGCCACCCCATAGTCGCGAAACTTTGTGAGCAACGCACGGCGGGCATCTGGGCTCGTGACAACGTCTGCGTAGTTGGCGCTCGGCATCGCATCACCGATTGATGCATCCCACAGCACGGGCTTTAGTTTGGTGCGGCGAATTCCATTGGAATAGTCGTATCGCATCAGCCAGTTGACATCGAACGAACTCTCATCTCCGTCCGACCATCTCACGTTTAGACAGCCACTCTCGTCCATCTCCGCACTGACGGCTTTTACATCGCGAGCAATAGCCGACGTTTCTTTCACACGGTGATTGGTCTGCGAGTCACGAGTTTTCGGGCAGTTGTCACGCAGCCAAAGGTAATGAAACGTGCTCTTCGTGCCGTTGACCCAACGAACTTCGAGCGCGTTGGCGAGTCTTTCGACGGTTTGGATCGCTGACATCATGCCGTCTACTTGTGATAATTCGATGACTCGTCGTCGAGAATCGCGATCAGCGCCGCGAGATGCAACTCGGCGACCTGTGGATACTCCTGCCATTGTTTACACGACAGTGCCGCAGTTTCATACGGCACGAGCGCAAGTTCGCGTCCCGTCGACAGTGCGAGCACCTGTAACTGCGCCGCTTTTTCGAGGTAATACAACTCATCAAATGCCTGCGCCACCGATTCTCCAACAACGATCACTCCATGATTGGCGAGAAACAAAACACTTTTCGTATCGCCGAGTAGTGATGCGACTCGTTGCCCTTCAGTCGAATCCAATGCCATTCCCGAATAACTGCGGTCATAGGCGATGCGTTCGTGGAATCGACACGCGTTTTGGTCCAACATTAAGAACTCAAAGTTTCGCAAGCACGCCAGTGCCGTGGTGTACGGCATGTGCGTATGCAAGATGCATCGCGCATGTGGCACATGGTGATGAAGATGACCGTGCAACACCCACGCAGTGGGGTCAACGTTTGGGTCAGGCGAATCGGTGTCGAGTAGTGCGGTGTTTACGAGAATGAGATCACTCGCACACACTTGCGAAAAATGACGTCCGCGTGGATTGATCAGAAACTCATGGCCATCCTGCGATACTGCGACACTAAAGTGGTTCGCTGTTGCCTCGTGCAAATTGAGTCGGGCCGCCCAGCGAAACGCAGCGGCAAGTTCTCGGCGCGCAATCATCTCAACGCCCATCGGTGATCCCATCTTGTTTAATGTTATTGCAGTCTCGCGGGGAACCCCGGAGCACGCAGGTCGGTTCCCAGCGCATCTTCTAAGAGTTTGACGACCTGCGACGACCATGCCTCACCGCCGTATTGCGAGCGAGCCCGAATAAATGTCTGGTGCACCAATTCCGCGACTTCAAGTGGTACACCAAATTTACGACCGTATTCCATCGCAAAGCCAAGATCCTTTAGTGCAAGATCCATCGTGAAGCCGATGTCGTAGCTTCCGTTGAGGATTACTTGGCTTTCGGTTTCATGGACGAAACTGTTGCCCGAACTATTTTTGATCGCCTCGAATGCGGTCCGCAGATCGATTCCGCCTTTTTTGGCGAGCATCAGTGCTTCGCCAACCGCAACCAGATGAACAAAGGCCAACATGTTGGTGATCACCTTGATCACTGCCGCACTACCGAGCGGACCAATGTAGAGCACTGGGCTACCTACGGCTTCGAGAAGCTCTCGATGCGTCGCAAATACCTGCTCGTCGCCACCAACAAGCACGCTGATCTCGCCCGCTGCGGCCTTGTGTACTCCACCTGTGACCGGTGATTCAAGTGTCGCGATACCCAACTGCCGAGCGATCTCACCAAGGCGCAAGGTTTCACTTTGATCATTAGTGCTCATATCAATCCAAGTGCCACCTTTGGCCAGACCTGCAAAGACTCCGTTGCCGCCAGTGACCACTGCATCAATTGCCCGCGACGACGGTAAGCATGTGAACACGACTTGCGACACCTGGGCCACTTCGCGCGGTGAGTTGGCCCACTTCGCACCCTGGGCCAGCAAGTCTTCGGCCGCACTGTTGTTGAGATCGTGCACCGTCACACTGTGACCAGCACGCAACAAACTTGCCGCCAGATACACCCCGAGGTGTCCAAGTCCAATGAAGCCGCACTGACGCGATGACGAATCGGTGACTGCGAGACTTTCACGATTCATGTCACGATTCATGTTACGACTTACGATGCTAGTAGAAATGGTGAGGATCTAAAATGCCAAGCTAACGTACATTTTTGTTCATGCGCAGTATGTCGTGAGATTTGGAGTAATTACAACGAGTGGGTGCAATCCAGAGGCTCTCATCTACTTGTCTCTCGGCTCACTCGGCTCTGCCGATCTAATTGAGCGCGTTGCTGGATAACTTGCTATTTTATTTATATAGCGAGTAGTTGCGCGCCCTGTCCGGCAATGCGAAGCACCATTGTTGATCCGTTATCTGGCAACGCGTCGGCAACATGTTGGGCGTCCGCAGGGTCACACATCGTGGCAATAGTTGGTCCTGATCCAGACAGCCACGCACACCATGCACCAGCACTAACTGCATCGTGCATCACCGCTCGCGATTGCGGAACTTTTTTAAGTCGAGTATCTTGATGCAGGCGATCTTGTGTCGCAATTAAAAGTGCTGGTATGTCGCCCGCGGCTAACGCGGCCACCAATAGTGCGGTGTGACCAACATTAAATACAGCATCAGCGAACAGCACCGTAGTCGGCAGTTTGGTTCTTGATTCTCTTGTTGATGTCTGTGCTTGCGGAACCCAAATAATAATCGCGGGATCAAGTGGCGTTGGAATTCTTACAGCACAACCACCAACGCTGGCAACAATTCCGCCGAGTAAAGACGCCGCTGCATTGTCTGGGTGGCCTTCTAATTTGGTTGCGACTGCGAGCAGTTCAGATCGTGCCTTGGATAACATCGCTTCATCAGTGCCAAATTTTTGAGCATGCGCCAACAGCACTCCTGCCACTCGTGCCGCTCCACTAAAACCCATCCCCTTGCCCATCGGCATTTGTGAACGCACCCACAATGAGCCAGTTCCACCACAATGCTTAAATGCCACGACCACTGGATGATGTTCCGTTGCATCAACTGCATCGGCCGGCGAATTTCCGAAACCTGCTTCAAGGTGCAACGACAGTGCCATGCCGAGCACATCAAAACCTGGACCAATGTTGGCCGAACTTGCAGGCACACGCACAGCAATTGATTTGTTAACTGAGTTCATATGTCCAAATTAATTTACTGCGCCATGTGCTTGGCGGCGTCGACGCTAATTCGAATAACCTCATCCAAAACATCTCGTGCCGCACCCGAATCAATGGATGCACACGCGATTTCTATGCCCTGTTGCATATCGTCGGCCTTACCGGCAACAACAATGCCGGCTGCCGCGTTGAGCGCAACGATACTTCGTATCGGTCCTTTTGCGCCATCCAGCATCTCACGCAACATTTGCGCATTGTCGCGTGGCGCACCACCTCGCACCGCAGAAACATCTGCAAACTCAAGACCAAGCGATGCAGCATTAATTTCGAACTCACTCAATTTGCCATTGTTCATTTCTACGACTGGACAAGGTCCACTTAATGAAAGTTCATCCATTCCGCCATGTCCATGTACAACCCAAGCGCGCTTGATACCACGCGTCGCCAAAGCATGTGCCATGACACCGGAGACCTTCGGATCTCCAACACCAACCACCATGTACGACACTGGCGCCGGATTTGCCATAGGTCCGAGCAAATTAAAAACAGTAGGTATCCCAATTTCGCGACGCGATGGGCCAGTAAATCGAAACGCTGGATGGAATCGTTGCGCAAAGCAAAATCCGAAACCGGCTTCTTCAACACATCGGGCAACACCTGGCCCATCCAGTTCAATTGCCACGCCAAGTGCTTCAAGCACATCTGCACTTCCGCTAATCGAAGACGATGCCCGACTGCCGTGTTTACAAACTGGTATGCCTGCGCCTGCAACTACTAATGCAGCCATTGTCGAGACATTTACAGAATGACTGTGATCTCCACCTGTACCAACAATGTCGATCGCGCGCCCTGCAAGATCATCATCTAATGGAACCCGCTCGGCCGCACGACGCACCTCGGCGAGCATCCCTTCAAGCTCGATAGGTGTTTCGCCTTTGGCCCTCAGCGAGACGATAAACGCAGTTATTTGTGATGGAGTTGCTTCGCCAGAAAGCACCGAGCGCATCGCCGCGGCAGACTGACTTGCAGACAAGTCTTCACGCGCTAGTAGTTGCGAAATAATTTGCGGCCAACCGCCGGCAATATCTATTTCGCTCACACGATTACTTCCTTAGGCGCTACGCCGACCAAGACGAACCAGTCGCCGACGCTCACGCGCTGAGGCTCCGCCCCATATCCCTTGTTTTTCACGACTCTCGAGTGCATAGTCAAGACACGCTATGCGCACTTCGCAGGCTTTACAGATCGATTTTGCTTCGTCGCAATTATCTTCGTTATCTGGATAAAAAATATCTGGGTCTAGCCCTTGGCATGCCCCTTTGGCACGCCATGTCAAGTCATACACAGGCACGCGAACCCCCTGGCCTCGTTCCAGCCGACAGATTAGAGCACCATCAACACCTAACGCCAATCCATGACGAACTATTTCAAAAATGCCAGACCGCCAATTAGACACCGTTTAGGCGAGCAAACTCCGCAGCATCCATGCAGTTTTTTCGTGTACCTGCATCCGTTGGGTCAGCAGATCAGCCGTGGCTTCGTCGTGGGCACCGTTAACGACAGAAAATAGCGAACGAGCCGTGCGCACAACTGTCTCTTGTCCGTCAACTAGTCGGCGAATCATTTCTGTTGCTGGAGGATTATCGCTATCGTCGGGCACCGATGAGAGTTTCGCAAAGTCGCTGTAGGAACCAGGGGCAAAGACATCTAACGCACGAATTCGCTCAGCAATCAGGTCTACAGCCAATGCCAATTCGTTGTATTGAGTTTCAAACATCAAATGCAATGTTTGAAACATCGGACCGGTCACATTCCAGTGATACCTATGCGTCTTCAAGTACAACGAATACGTATCTGCGAGTAAATGTGACAGACCATCGGCAATCTTCAGGCGATCAACTTCAGCAATTCCCAAATTTGGTTCGTTCATGAGTTATCCCTTCACATCAATCAGTTAATGTCGAACCGATCCAGCATCATCACTTTGTTCCATGCAGAAACAAAGTCACTGACGAACTTGTCCGCGGCATCGTTGCTTGCGTAGACCTCTGCGAGAGCGCGAAGTTGTGAGTTTGAACCAAATACTAGATCCGCTCTGCTCCCGGTCCATTTGATCGCACCTGTCTTTGCATCGCGCGCATCAAAAAGTTCCGCATCGTCCGATTTTGGTTGCCAGTTAGTACCCATGTCGAGAAGATTCACAAAGAAGTCATTCGTCAACATCTCTGCTCGCTTGGTAAACACCCCAACTTCGGAACTTCCAGTGTTTGCCCTTAAGACACGCAAACCCCCAACGAGAACTGTCGCCTCAGGAGCGGTCAGCGTTAACAGTGACGCACGATCGACAAGAAGAAACTCGGCCAACTGTTGCTGCCCCTTCTTGAGATAGTTACGGAAGCCATCTGCATTGGGTTCAAGAACTGCGAAAGAATTGACGTCAGTCTGTTCTTGTGATGCATCGGTACGACCTGGAGTGAATGGAACTTGAATATCGTGACCAGCGTTCTTTGCAGCTTGTTCAACAGCCGCACAACCACCCAGCACGATTAGATCGGCAAGAGAGATCTGCTTCTTTCCGCCTGCTTGAGCGCTATTGAATTCGCTTTGAATCTCTTCGAGCTTGGTTAATACCTTTGCTAACTCAGCTGGATTATTCGCCTCCCAATCACGCTGTGGCTGGAGGCGAATTCGAGCCCCATTAGCTCCGCCGCGCTTGTCGGTGCCGCGGAATGTGGATGCTGAAGCCCAAGCGGTTGAGACAAGTTCAGAGATAGACAATTGCGATGCAAAAATCTTTTTCTTAAGTTGTGCGATCTCTTCCGATCCAACCAACTCAAATCTGCGCGCCGGAATTGGATCCTGCCAAATTAATTCTTCGGCAGGAACTAGTGGGCCGAGGTAACGAGCAACTGGACCCATGTCGCGATGCATTAACTTGAACCATGCTCTAGCGAATGCGTCTGCGAGCTTATCAACATTTTCCAAGTAGCGACGCGAAATTGGTTCGTAGATTGGATCCATTCGCAACGCAAGATCTGTCGTAAACATAATTGGTACATGTCTCTTTGATGAATCGTGAGCATCTGGAACCGTATTGGATCCTGCGCCATCCTTTGGAATCCACTGCGTAGCACCGGCAGGACTCTTTGATTGTTCCCACTCATACTTGAATAAGGTTTCGAAGTAGCTGTTGTCCCAGGTAATAGGTGTTGGTGTCCATGCACCTTCAAGACCACTAGAAATAGTTTGAGCACCATTACCTGTGCCGAAAGAATTTTTCCAGCCAAGTCCCATCTCTTCGATGGCGGCACCTTCAGGTTCAACACCCTTATATTTATTTGGATCGGCTGCTCCGTGAGCTTTACCAAAGGTGTGTCCACCTGCGATCAGTGCAACTGTTTCTTCATCATTCATTGCCATGCGAGCAAAGGTTTCACGGATGTCCTTTGCGGATGCAAGTACATCTGGATTGCCATTTGGTCCTTCTGGGTTTACATAGATAAGACCCATTTGAACTGCTCCGAGAGGCTTTTCAAGATCGCGTTCGCCGCTGTAACGCTCGTCAGCAAGCCACTCGGATTCCTTGCCCCAGTAAGTTTCATCGGGTTCCCAAACATCTGCACGTCCGCCACCGAAACCGAATGTTTTTAATCCCATTGATTCAAGCGCACTGTTACCAACAATGATCATCAGGTCTGCCCATGAAATCTTTTTGCCGTACTTTTGTTTGATTGGCCAAAGAAGTCGACGTGCTTTATCCAGATTCACATTGTCTGGCCAACTATTTAGTGGTGCAAACCGTTGCATTCCAGAACCAGCGCCGCCGCGACCATCGGCTGTGCGATAAGTACCCGCACTATGCCAAGCCATACGAATAAAGAAGGGTCCATAGTGACCATAGTCAGCGGGCCACCAATCCTGCGATGTTATCATCAACTTTTCGATATCGCGTTTGAGCGCATCAAGATCAAGGGTTTTGAACTCGGCGGCATAGTCGAACTCTTCACCCATGGGATCAGACATTGGAGAGTTGTATTGAAGAACCTTTAAATTGAGTTGGTTAGGCCACCAGTCGCGGTTCTGGGTACCTTCATTAGTTGGCTTGCCACCTGTATATGGGCATTTGCTCTCGTTTTCCACAAGTCCTCCAGAATTATTTTGTTGATGATTTTTACTAGTTGTGTTCATTTATTTTTATACTAGTTACTTCTTTTTGTGTTTCGCCTGGTGACCAGGAGACCTTTTGTTTGGCTGATTGCATCGACTGCACAGACCGTTGAATACGACATTGACATCTTCGACTGCAAAACCATCGCCACTACCCGAACGCAATCGTGGCGCCGATGTTATGTCTACATCACGAATTGCTCCACACGAATCGCAAACAAAATGGTGATGATCGCCCATGTTTGGGTCGAATCTGGTAGCGCCAACGCCAAAATCGATTAGTTGCAACTCGCCCATCTCGGCAAGTTCGCCAAGGGTTTGGTAAACAGTGCGCAACGAGATTCCGGGCATCTGCTTGCTGGCAACTTCGAAGAGCGCCTCCGCCGTTGGGTGCGACGCATTTTCGTGTAACAAACTAAATAGCAACTGCCGTTGTGGGGTCAGCTTAAGTTGTTTCGAACGAAACACCTGAGCCAGTTCTGTTGGTGAACGCATGTCTCTAAGAATAGCCAACGATATTCTAATTTGCAAGTAATGCGAATTAACAACTGATGTGACTTAGGGCTAGTTGATTGGCTAGTTAACTAGCTGGTTTAGACTGTCAGCGTGTTAGCCAGCGTTTCGCAAACCCCTGATCGCACGACTACCCTTGCTCGACTTGGTTCGCAGAGTTTTGACATTGTTGTGGTCGGTGGCGGTGTCACCGGTCTCGGCGTGGCGCTGGATGCCGCTTCGCGGGGACTCCGCGTCGCCCTCGTTGAACGCGACGACCTCGCATCTGGCACATCTTCGAAGAGCAGCAAACTAATCCACGGTGGTGTTCGCTATTTGCAACAAGGCGAAATCGGTCTGGTTTATGAGGCCCTGCATGAGCGCCAACGCCTGAGACGTAACGCACCGCATCTTGTTCAAACTCTGCCGTTTATGATTCCAATTCTAAAACGAGACGGTGTCGTCTCAAAAAAAATTGCTCGCGCACTTGGCTCGGCGCTATGGATCTACGACATCACTGGTGGCTGGCGTATTGGCAAGTTTCATCGCCGGCTTAAAGCCGATAAAGCCTTTAAGCATCTTCCAACTATGCAACGCGAACGTTTGGGTTCGGCATATCTCTACTTTGATGCAACGGCTGATGACGCACGAATTTGTGTCGGTCTCGCGCGCACGGCGATGCAATATGGTGCGGTCGTGTCCAACTACACATGCGTCGACAAGATTCTTCACGACGAAAGTGGTCATGCTTGCGGTGTGCGCATCACTCCGCAAGCATCGACTTTGGGCGAATCGGCCTGGACCGGGTCGTTTGACATTCATGCACGAGTGGTTATAAACGCGGCCGGTGTTTGGTCAGATGAAGTTCTTACCAGCGATGAAGGTCACAACCCTGACAGCATTCGTCCAGCCAAAGGAGTTCATTTAACGGTGCCGTGGAAAAAGGTTCGCAACGACATTGCGGTGGTCATTCCAGTACCTGGCGATAAGCGAAGTCTGTTTCTCGTGCCGTGGATTCCGAATTTTGATGGCACATATCAATACACCTATATCGGCACAACGGACACAGATTACGAAGGTTCGATTGACGATCCGCAATGCACGGGTAAAGACATTGATTATGTACTCAAAGCGCTTAATGCATCGATCACGAGCGATGTAACGCGCGACGACGTAACTGCCGTTTGGTCGGGACTTCGCCCATTGGTAAAGAGTGTCAGTGGTGAAAAGGCAAATTCACGAACTTCAGATCTTTCACGGCGCCACAAGGTAGCAACTTCAAAGTCTGGAATGATCACCGTAACCGGTGGGAAACTTACTACTTACCGCAAAATGGCTCAAGACGCAGTCGCCGCAGCACTCTTAGTGCTCGAGATATCAGCACGATGCAGAACAAAGAGTTTGCGATTCGTCGGCGCGATAAATTTGACAGACGAGAAGAAAATATCGCCGACCGATCAACATCTATTTTCACGTTTTGGTAGCGAAATTAAAGTTATCCATGAATTAATTTCGCATGATGCAAGCCTTGGCGAGCCACTAATCCCAGGTCTGCCCTATCTGCGCGCCGAGGCAGTCTTTGCAGTGACGCACGAAATGGCCCGCACGCTTGATGACATTCTTACGCGACGTACACGTTGTCGACTACTTAACCGTCGCGCATCGGTTGCCGGTGCGCGTCAGGTCGCAACACTGATCGCGCCGTTATTGAACTGGTCGGCGCAAGATATTGAACTCCAGATCACCCAATTCGTTGAATCCTGCGCTAGGGAAGATTCGGCCGCACTATGACTATTCGCCCAACATCTCCGATCGAGTTCTCAAGCGAATTGAGTGGACTGCGTGATCGCTATCTGACAATCACGAAACCGCTTACCAGCGAGTTCCTTTCACAATTAGATCAACTCTGCCCAAGCTCCACCAAACTAGAAGACCGCATCGAACACTCACGCGACTGGTGGCCATTGGCAATGCACTGGTCGTTAAACGCAATGACACCACGACGACCAGATGTGGTCTGTCGGCCAGTTACGACGAAACAAGTCAGCAATGTCATCGCACTGTGTGCCAAGAATTCAGTTCCTGTCACTGTTTCGGGCGGTCGTTCGGGCGTGTGTGGTGCGGCGATACCACTCTTTGCTGGTGTCGTCATCGATACGACAAGTTTGACTGGAGTTGTTCAAGTTGACGAAGTATCGGGACTTGTTGAAGTTTTGCCCGGCACATTTGGACCAGATCTAGAGAACGTGCTTCGCGATAAATACGGATTGTCTGTTGGACACTTTCCGCAATCTTTTGATATCTCCACTGTTGGTGGCTGGATCGGCTCGCGTGGTGCTGGTCAGTTCTCGCCCCGCTACGGATAATTTGACGACATGGTTGCAG
>JABMNW010000099.1 GCA_013204455.1 Acidimicrobiaceae bacterium | reverse complement strand
GTTCAATATCTAGACGCCGAGACATGAGCCTTTACAGTAGTGGCAAAGCAGTCAATTGCCCCAATGCGATAACAAACACCGAGACAACATTCGCTAGCGTAAATTCATGGCAATTTATGCACTCGGTTCGCGTGAGCCCAAAATTCATAGTACGGCATTTGTACATCCCGAGGCAGTCGTAATTGGATCTGTCGAAATCGGAGCCGAATCAACAATTTGGGCGGGCGCGGTTTTGCGCGGTGACGACGGAGAAATCCGAATTGGTCAACGCACAAGCATTCAGGACAACTCTGTCTTGCACACGACGCCACAAACACCGACCATCGTTGGTGATGACTGCGTCATCGGTCATCTTGTCCATTTAGAATGTTGCACGATCGAATCTGGTGCGCAGGTTTCTTCCGGAGCAATCGTGTTGCATCGCGTGATCATCGGCGCGGGTGCAATCGTTGGCGCGAATTCGGTTGTGCTTAACGACACAATCGTGCCAGCAGGTGCGCTCGCGGTTGGTTCGCCAGCGGTAATCAAAGAGGGTCGTGCGCGCGGAGAAGGAATTGCAAGCGGTGCGGCCGACTATGTGAAAAGGGGCAAATTGTTTGCCAAAGAGCTTCGCAAAATTCGTGACTAGTTGATTAATTAACGATCTTGAATAGCGCTGACAAATCCAGATTCTCGGATTGTGTCAGATACTTACGGGACGCATCGCGGCGAAACTGCGCACATAGGTCTGGGCGGAAAAATCTCGCACCTTCACGGATTACGTAATTTAGAATGAAAAATCGGTAGGCATACGGCAGGAATTCGATCTCCATACGGCTTAGCGGATAGACCTCGTGATATGCGGCAAGAAACTTGAGAAATCTCGGTTCTGTCAGGGTGTGCGCCGAGTAGGAAAACTGTGTTTTGTCACCGGTGCTGGATGAAACTCTGCTGAGAAAGTAAAAATCCAACAGTCGCGACTCAACGCGAAACCAGTCGTAATCCCATCTTGTTAACAGACGAAATGAGCCAGTCGAATTATCGAATCCGGGTTGAACCGAAAAATTACCAAGGTTCCAATCCACAAGTATCGGAATGCGCAACCATTCGTCGTAATGCACCTTTTCTAAGTACAACAGCAGATTGTGTGTGCAGTACTGCAACGTCGAGATATCTGCAGGCTCCAAACCAAAGTGCTCGGCGGCCTGTGGCTCTCGAAGTAGATCATAAAGATGTACGGCATCGCCTTTGACCGAGTTGGAGGTTGGTGGCAGAGTCGGCGCAATGGCGGCACACGCCAGATGAAATTCGGCAATCTCGTTGGCCAAGGTGACCACATTTTGATCATTGAGAATTCGGGGGAGACCATCACCACGTTGTACGTCGGTGTAGAACACGGCCCAACAATTGCCGTCGTACCACGTGTAGGGTCGACCATTTTTTGTAAGAACATCAGCCAAGAAACCTGACCAGCGTCCACCCCGTAACTGCGAACTGCATCTTGCCAAACGGTCGTGATCCTCAGCGAATAAAAAGTATGAGCCATACGAACTAACTTTGGCGATCAGATGTGAGTTATCAGACATCGAGAGTCGAAACACTCGATTTGTCGAGACATGTGCGCTAACTTCGTCGAAATTAAGGATGACGCGAGGGTCGCCATAATTATCCCAAGCGTCACCGATGTTTTCGATGGCGTTGGGCAATGAATTCGAAGCGAACTTAACCATGCTTAACTAGTCTCGCATCTCAAAACTCGGTGCTGAAATACGAGACTTAATTATTATTGTCGCGCGATTACCGAGAAATAACTCGAATTCCGATCGGAGCGATCAAATGAAACCCAGCCTGATGACGCTGCTCTTCGGATTCGCCGCCCCAGAAGCCATATTCGTGATGGTTCCGAGCAAAATTCTTACAAGCATCCTGAACTTGGCAGGAGGCACAGACTTGACGAGCCATTGACTCACGGCGTTCACGAGCCTGTGGTCGTTCGGCGGGAGGAGGGAAGAACACATCAGTAAGGCCGCGACATGCCCCTTCGTTCATCCATTTATCGTCTGTCTCAAGTCGTCTTATAAAAAAATCTGTAACTGACATCTAAATGAACATAGCAGTTAACTAACTGACCAGTCAATTAACTTTCTAATTTTAAAGCACGGACTCAATTCCCTTGGCAAAGGCGTCCACGTCGGCAAGAGTTGTATCCCAGGCGGTCATCCAACGCACTTGGTCGGCGGCAGTATCCCAGTCCCAGAAAAATGACCAATCCTGTAGGGCACGGCGAGCAGGTTCCAAAATGCGGGGGTACAGACTATTGACTGCAGGGGGAGTGACTAAACCAAGCGATTGGTGATGTTTTGTTCGCTCGTAAAGCGCCATCGACATAGCATTGGCCTGCGTCCCAAGTCGAAAGAATAATCCGTCCCGCAAAAGTTCGATGTATTGGGCTGATATAAATCGCATCTTGGAGTGCAATTGTGTTACTTGTTTGCGAATGAATTCCACGCGCTCGCCAAGATTTGGATTTAAAAATACAACCGCTTCACCGAATATTATTCCGGCTTTTGTCCCTCCAAAAGATAAAACATCTACTCCTGCATCAATCGTAAAACTGCGCAACGCCTCTGGTGTTGCACCAAGGGCCGCTGAGGCATTCGCCAGACGCGCGCCATCCATATGTACGAGCATTCCCATTTCGTGTGCGGTGTCGCATAACTCCCGAACCTCGACAGCCGAGTACAGCGTGCCAAGTTCTGTCGCTTGCGTAATTGAGACAACTGCAGGCTGTGCATGATGTAGATTGCCGAGCATGTAGGCCACACTTTGCAGATCTTCTGGACGAAGTTTGCCATCCGATGATGGCAGGTCGATAAGTTTTGCGCCAAGAATTCTCTCTGGCGCACCGGTTTCATCGCTTGCAATATGTGCCCACGAACTACAGACAACTGCTTCGGCCGGCCTAAGCATGCACGCGAGTGCCAAGACGTTAGCGCCGGTGCCACCAAATACAAATTCTGTTCGCACATCTGCATCGAAAAGTTTCGAGAAGAGTTGTTTGGCTTCGCGAGTGTAGTTGTCTTGACCGTAAGCAAGTGCGTGACCCTCGTTGGCTCGAACCATTGCGGCAATTACATCGGGGTGGGCTCCGCCTGCGTTATCCGAGGTAAAAAGGCGAGAGGGAGGAGTTAGCGCAACTTTCACAGATTAATTATGCCCCTGTATTACGAGTCCCACATCGTTAGTCGCTGAATATACGGAATCCACCAGTCCGAATCGTATTTAGCGTAGGTTTTTGTCATGACGAAATTAGTCTGTCAATGGTGTAGGGCACCGATTCAACAACACGTAGGTGCTGGTCGTCCACGTAGGTTTTGCTGTCAATCGTGTCGCCAGTGGGACTGGGTGGCTCGTCAACGAGCGTCAGAATTAAAATTGAATGAAGATGAACTGGTAATCGCACGCAAAGAATTAGACATACTGCGCGACCAGGTGTATGTCCTTAAATGTGCGATTGCTGATGTCGAGGCTGATTTAGATCCGTTAGTGGATCCAACGACACGAGACTTTAAAGCGGCGCTTAAATGGTTGTTGTTAGCAGCCAAACCCCTGGCCGAAGATCAGTTGCATCCAAGTCCGAGCCGTGCCGCCTGAGACCCGATGATTTCGCCGTGCTAGAGCAACGCCCATAATGTTAGTTATGTAAAGTTGTCGTAGACTCGTACTATTGTTCTGTCATGACAGATTCCATGCCCGCTCCTTCATTTGGCCCCGTTGAGTTCTTAGCGGGCGGTCAGAGCCCAGAGGATGTGTTTGGCGAGCTAGAGGCTCGCCGCAGCCACGATGTGCGTTGGCGAGAGGGCCGGGCCTTCTCCCTCGCCTATTACGCCGGGCCCGAGGTCGCCCATGTTGCTGAAGAGGCCTACCGACGGTTCAGTGGCGAAAATGCACTTAACACCGCTGCATTTCCGAGTCTCGAACAGATGCAGCGCGAAGTTCTAGGCATAGTTGGTCAATGGCTGGGGGCCAACGACGACTCGGCAGGGTTTTTTACAAGTGGTGGTACCGAGAGTCTGCTCATGGCGGTGAAGGCTGCTCGCGACCGGGCTCGTGCCGAACACGGCATCAATACACCCAATATGGTGCTCCCTACATCCGCTCATGCCGCCTTTGAGAAAGCGGCGGCGTATTTCGGTGTGGAGAGTCGTCGTATTCCGGTGCGCAGTGATTGGCGGGCAGATGTTCCCGCGATGCACTCGGCAGTGGATGCCAACACCGTGCTCATTGTCGGTTCGGCGCCGCAGTATCCGCAGGGAGTAATCGACGACATTCCCGGTATCGCTGCCATCGCTCGTGAATACGACATCAACTGTCATGTGGATGCATGTATGGGTGGTGTCACGCTCCCCTATCTCGCCAAACTTGGACACACTATTGCGCCGTGGAATCTGAACGTGGATGGAGTGAGTTCAATCTCCGTGGACCTGCACAAGTTTGGCTATACCGCAAAAGGTGCTTCGGTAATAATGTATGCCACGCGAAAGTTGCGCTCGTACCAAATATTTATTACGAGTAATTGGCTCGGTGGTTTGTACGGCTCATCCGGGGTTCTCGGAACTAAATCGGGCGGCTCAATTGCTGCTGCGTGGGCAACACTGCGTCATCTCGGCGACGAAGGATATTTGCGTCTTACTGACAGCGCCTACGCGGCCACCAAATTACTTGCCAACTACATCACGAGTGATCCGCGTTTAGTCCTGCGCGCCAAACCCGAGGCGATGCTTGTGTGCTTTGGAGCCAGTGAGGAGCACGGGCTCGATATTTTTGCCGTGGCTGATGAATTATGGCGACGAGGTTGGTATGTGGATCGTCAGGAACCTCCTCGCTCATTGCACTGCACGGTCAACGCCGTACATCAACTCACTATCGAGGCCTTTACTCGAGATCTCGCTCGTGTGATTGACTATGTCGTCTCGACGGGAGCGCACGGCGCGGCGGTTCCCTACGGCACTGTCTAAGGCACACGCTGAACTACAACGCGAGTTATGTACTCCAGCGGAAATGCGTTACGACTTTACGCTCAGAGCTGCTTCAAGGCGTTGAGTTTGCACTGCTAGTTCGTTCATCTCTTGACTAGTTAGAGCATGCGCAATCGCACGCGCCATTGCGTCGCCCGTGGCCTTTTCGGCTGACTCGCGTTGCGCGGTCAGACCCGACATATCGGCGTATGGTGGTTGCCATCCGTGCATTTTGGCCATACCTTCTCCTGAACCCGTAATTGTGGCTTCCAAACCAGTCAATCCATACGTGATCAATGCGGCAATGTGATAACCACCACGCAATTCGCGGATCAGTGTGATCAATCGATATGCGCGCGCCGGCAAATCGGTCGGTAAAGGTTCGGCGCGCAAACCAGCGAACAATGACAAACCAGAAGCGTCAATACTTGCGACAAGTTTTTCGGCGGGAGCAATAAATTTTTCAAGATCTGCTACGCCACCAAGGTGTTTACGACCCCAGTCATCGCATGCCCCCATGTAACGCTTGCCGGCCGCACGTGCACCTTCCACCGCCACGCCTTGCTTCCATAGTTTTTCGAGAAGTCCTTGTTCAAAAAACATAAATGCGGAGTACACGACATCGAATTCCACATCGCCAAGTACTCCCCCACGACCTGCGACATAAAAACAAAAACCGTTTGGATAGCCTGCCGCGACTCCAGCCGCGGTCGTGTCTGGATCCAACATGTAGCTCGAACCAATTGAACCAATTACTGACGCGATTAC
>JABMNW010000098.1 GCA_013204455.1 Acidimicrobiaceae bacterium | reverse complement strand
GCAGTGAGAAGATCTACATGTCCGATTTCATTTAAATAGAGGCGTACAGAGTCAGACCCAAGCGTGTCTCTTACCGATGATTTCATCATTCGTGCTCCCCGACTCGACTATTCAACCAACCGAGCAACTGCTCCGCTGAAGATTCTGCCATACCCGGGACATCTAGATTTTCCAGCAGCAACCGAGCATCGCGGTCGATCCGAATCTGCTCTGGGTCGCGTATGGTCACACGATGTGTGAGTTCACGGCGAACAGCGGCGGCAAGCAGATTCCACGCCTCGCGAATCGCCTGAGTATCCACATCGGCCACAGCCGCACGCTCCAAAACTTCACGTGCTTCGGGGTCGGCAATCTCTAACGCCGTGGTGATCTTGCCCTGCGCTGCGGCCACAGCAAGAAAGGCACGACGGTGGACATCATCTACGAATAACGCTTCGGATAACCAATTGGCAATTTCTTCCCACTGCGAAAACATCAACGCCAGCACCACGAATTCGGCTGATTCACCGCGACGATGTGTAGGCGCGGCGGCAATATTTACGGTTGGTCGGCGTGTTCCACGTTCAGCGAGTCGAACCATGTCTACAACTGGAACTCCGACGTGAGTAGCGACTTGGCCGGCATAAAGTTTTCGCACGTTTATATCTGGATGTTCGTTGATCACTGCCATTGCCTTCTCTGCTGTGCGCGACCGGGCTTCGGGTGATGAAATCGAGCCTGCCTCAAGCACTCGCTGTAAGCGAAAACCCAAAAAAGGTTTAGCATTTTGCACTGCCGCGGCCAGGGCACCAGGGTCAGAGTTGGCAAGATCGCCAGGATCTTTACCCGATGGAAAATGTGCGACACTCACCTGCACCTTGTAACGCTGTTCCCACTCGTAGAAACGCTCGGCTGCCCCCTGACCAGCAGTGTCGGCATCAAACGCCAAGACAACTTTCGTCGCGAATCGTTTTAATAGTCGTACATGATCTTCGGTTAGTGCAGTACCACAAGTGGCAACGGCCCGCTTCACCCCCGAGCGATGAAATCCGATCACATCGGTATAGCCCTCGCAAATAATCACTTCATCTGCGGTAACTATTTCGGCCTTTGCCCAATTCAATCCGTAGAGTGTTTTTGATTTCGCATAAATTGATGTTTCCGGCGAGTTCTTATATTTTGCAGGGTCGGTACTGCCAGGCAACACGCGGCCACCGAATGCAACTGGTTCGCCGCTATCGCGAAATATTGGAAACATCACACGGGCGCGAAATGAATCTTGCGGTTTGCCTCGTTTATTTATGAAGCCGAGTCCAGTCTCGCGAAGCAAGTCAATCGACACACCTAAATTGCTACACAGCGCATCCCAATCATCTGGAGCCCAACCCAACCTAAATTCGCGAGCGACATCGCCGGAAAGGCCACGCACACGCAGATAGTCGCGAGCCACTCGCGCATCAGGAGAGTTAAGCAATCGATCGTGGTACCAATCCACCGCCTTGGACATGATCTCAGTTAATTGCTTGGATCGCTGACGATCTTTGCTCTGTCCACCCGAAGTGTAAGTGAGTTGCATCCCGGCTTTGCCAGCAATGTGTTCAATCGCCCCGACAAAATCGAGGTGCTCGATCTCTTGGATGAACTTAAACACATCTCCCGACGCGCCACATCCAAAACACTTGTAGCGACGAGTTTCTTCGCGAACATTGAACGAGCCTGACTTTTCGGCGTGAAACGGACATAGACCAACGAAGTTGCGCCCGACACGACGCAACTGCACATAACCCTGAATCGTGTCGACGATCGACACCGTCTCACGAAGTCGCTCGATGTCTGTGTCAGCAATCGCCACGGGCGAAGGCTAGTTGATGCCTCGTGCTTGGGCTCTTTTGCGACGATCGTGAACCACCGACGCAATCACACCGGTCGTCAGCACTCCTACGATGATGCTTAGCGAGATCGGCACAGGAATGTGATACCAGATTGCGACCGACATCTTTGCGCCGACGTAAATCAGCAACACCGAAATTGTTTGTGGCATGTATACGAAACGCTCGCGCATATCGGCCAACAAAAAGTAGAGCGCCCGCAAACCAAGAATTGCAAACGCATTCGAGGCAAAGACGATGAACTGCTCGCGGCTGACGGCCAGCACTGCCGGCACCGAGTCAACGGCGAAAACAACATCGGAAACTTCGACGATAACCAGTACCGCGAGCAGCGGCGTGGCAAAACGACGACCGTTGACGCGGGTCCACATCTTTTGTCCCTCATAGTGATCCACCGAGGGTACGAAACGACGGAACAACTTCATTGTGCGGGTATTCGACGGATTCGCTTCCTCATCGCCGGAACGGACGATTTTGATCCCGGTATAGATAAGGAAAATACCGAACACAAGCAATAGGAACGTGAAGCGCGTGATGATCGCCACGCCGACGATGATAAACACGAAACGCATTACCAGAGCACCGAAGATTCCCCAAAACAATGTTCGATGTTGATATTCGCGGGGAACCTTGAAGTGCGCAAAGATCATCGCCCAGACGAATACATTGTCGACCGAGAGACTTTTTTCGATTAAATATCCGCTCAAGTATTCGATAGCCGCCGATGCGCCGTAGCCCTGGTCTCGAAACATCGCATAGATCACTCCCGTGAAGGCGAGACCAAGTCCGATCCATACCGCACTCTCAATAGCCGCCTCGCGAACCTCAATAACATGAGCCTTACGGTGGAAAATCAACAGGTCAACGAGCAGTGCAACGCCGATTACGACGAGAAGCATTGGCCAACCCCACCAAGGAATGTGCACGTCGACGAACTTCGACTTATCTGCGCCGGCTACGACTAACTCAACTATATATGCGGGGTTCATCGGCGTATTGAGGTTAGCAGTTGCGAATTATTTTGTATCGCTCTTAAGTCCACCAATTACAGATTGTGCGGCAGCCAGTCGCGCAATCGGCACGCGATAAGGCGAGCAACTCACATAGTCAAGTCCTGCACGATAGAACAATGCAATCGACTCTGGGTCACCACCATGTTCGCCGCACACACCAAGTTTTAGCTTGCGCTTGGCTTTACGACCGCGTTTTGCAGCGATCTCGACAAGTTCGCCAACACCAGTCTGATCGATAGTCTCAAACGGATTGCGTTTAAGTAAGCCTGCTTCGAGGTAAGCCGGCATCAACCGACTCTCGACATCGTCGCGCGAAAAACCAAACGTCATCTGCGTCAGGTCGTTGGTCCCAAAACTAAAGAAGTCAGCGAACTCGGCAAGTTCGCCGGCACACAAAGCAGCACGTGGTGTTTCGATCATCGTGCCGATCGTAACTTTTGGTCGAGTAGCCCGTTTCGTCTTGCCCAAATTTTTTATTTTTGGACGATGCGAATGTTCAACGAGTACACCTTCCACCCAAGAACGCGCGAGTGCAAGTTCTTCGCGCGTCACAGTAAGTGGAATCATTACTTCGATTATTGGCTCGTACCCTTCAGCGGCAACTTGATCTGCTGCCTGCATCAATGCCCGAACCTGCATCGCGTACAGACCTGGCTTGATTACTCCAAGACGCACACCGCGAGTACCGAGCATCGGATTAACTTCTGACCAGTCGTGTGCGGCGCGAAGCAATTTTTTCTCTTGCGCGTCGAGTCCAGTCGTGGCTTTCTTGATCTCGAGTTCGTCGACGTTCGGCAGAAACTCGTGCAATGGTGGATCTAGCAGACGAACCGTTACGGGCAATCCGCTCATCGCTCGCAAAATAGATACGAAATCTTCTTTTTGTACCGCGCGAAGTTCTTCGAGTGCGGCCAGTTCTTCTGCGGGTGTCTCAGCCAAGATCATCCGACGTACAACTGGGAGTCGATCTGGCGCAAGAAACATGTGCTCCGTTCGGCACAGACCAATACCTTCGGCTCCGTACTCACGGGCCTTGGTGGCATCCTCCCCGGTGTCGGCATTGGCGCGCACGGCAAGTTTGCCTTTGCGAAACTCGTCAGCCCACTTAAGAATTGTCTGAAACTCTTTCGTCGGTTTCGCTGCGGTAGTTTGCATTTCGCCGAGCATCACTTCACCGGTCGTTCCGTCAAGCGAAATCACATCGCCCTCTTGCACAACTATCTCACCGACGCGGAATGACTTACCGTCGATATGCACCGAGTCGGCGCCAACAATCGCTGGTGTTCCCCAACCGCGAGCGACTACGGCTGCGTGACTTACTAGTCCGCCACGAGATGTGAGAATTCCCTTTGCGACCATCATTCCGTGCACATCTTCTGGACTTGTCTCACTGCGCACCAAGATCACTGGTTCGCCGCGCTTGGCGGCAACTTCGGCTTCGTCAGCAGTGAAGTAAACCTTGCCGACTGCCGCTCCAGGCGAAGCAGCCAAGCCTTTCGTCAATGCCTTCGACTTGTTGATGAACTGAGGATGTAACACCTGATCGAGATGCTCCGCATTGACGCGCATCAACGCCTCTTTTTTGGATATCTTCCACGCATTTTTGCCTTTACCAGAACCTGAAGTCATGTCCACGGCCATCTTCAACGCAGCGGCACCTGTGCGCTTGCCAACTCGGGTCTGTAGCATCCACAACTTGCCTTGATCGATCGTAAATTCGGTATCGCACATGTCGCTGTAGTGCCGTTCAAGACGATCGAATATCGCTAGCAACTCTTTATGCACGATCGGAAACTGTCGCTTTAACGCATCCAAATCTTCCGTGTTACGGATGCCAGCAACAACATCTTCGCCTTGAGCGTTTATTAAATAGTCACCGTATGGTTTGTTTTCGCCGGTTGCGGCGTTTCGCGTAAAGCCAACGCCAGTGCCCGAATTGTTGTCGCGATTGCCGAACACCATTGCTTGCACATTGACAGCCGTACCGAGTTCATGGTTAATTTTTTCGCGAACGCGATATGCAATTGCCCGCGCACCGTTCCATGAGCGAAATACTGCTTCGACCGCTCCACGAAGTTGCTTAGCTGGTTCTTGTGGAAACTCTTTGCCTGTTTCACGCTTGACGATTGTCTTATATGTTTCGCACAGCGTGCGCAAAGATTCTGCTGGCAGTGTTGCATCGTTTTTAACGCCAGCCGATTTCTTTGCTTCTTCAAACGGATGCTCAAACAACGTGCCCTCAATGCCGAGCACAATGCGTCCGTACATTGCAATAAAGCGGCGATAACTGTCATAAGCGAAACGATCATCTTTAGTTGACAAAGCAAGACCCTTAACACTGCGGTCATTCAGGCCCAAATTAAGCACCGTGTCCATCATTCCTGGCATCGAAAATTTGGCACCAGAGCGAACCGAAACCAAAAGCAGATTAGATGGGTCGCCGAGACGCGCACCCATCTTGGTCTCGAGTTTCGTTACATGTTGTGCGAGTTCTTTATCGAGAGTCTTTGGCCAGCCGCTGCGCATGTAATCGCGACACGCGTCTGTGGTGACTGTAAATCCGTGTGGCACAGGCAAATGCAACACACTCATCATCTCGGCGAGGTTGGCGCCTTTGCCGCCGAGCAGATCCTTCATGCTCATTGGCGCGCGACGGTGCTTGTGATCAAAGGCGTAGATGAATGTCATAGCGCTCAAGTTTACGAGACAATCTCCAATGAACTGCTATCTGCGCTGCGTTTGATTAGCGCGAGCGCGATGTCTCCAACGACGGTCGTATATATACCAATGTCTTTACCGTCTAAAATAACACTCGCCCCACAGGTAGCGCCTGGTGTGGCCCGTATCACACGCAACGATCGTGGCGCCGCGGTGCCACGCGAATCCATCCGCTCGACGAGTTCTTGGCCGGGATAACAACCCTTAATAAAACTCACGGCGACATCGGTGAGTCCAGTTTCCGACGGAATGGAATCGCCAGTTACATCAATACCCATCTGCGGCCAATGAGCAAGCACTCTGGCGTGCTCATAGTCGTTGAGAGCCCCCTGACGCAGACTCGAAATTTTTTCTGTGTCCGCAGTAGAGAATCTTGTGAAACGATCTACAGGATTGCCGGCAAGATCAATAGCAAGATTCGCTGTGCGCCATGCGTTCAAAGCGTCTGGTTCGGTAATGAACTTCGCATGATCTTCTTGTGACAACAGACGCAAAGCAATATCTGTTCGCGAACTCGTGGTGATCTCACACTTCACTCGTATTTTGAACCGCGAAAGTCGTTTAGCAGTAACTTCACCAAATCCTGCTTCTGTGTCGAGTACGAACCGATCTTCGGCAATGCAGTGCACACGCACCAGCGATGTGATCTTTCCTGTCGGTTCAAGCAGCAGGCTGTAGCACGAGTTACTAACTGTGAGTGTCGCTATTTCGTTTGCTAATTGTGAATGTAGAAATGTTCGCGCATCGGCGCCACTCACCGTGACAACATCGCGATTAAGTTGATACCAGAATGCGCTAGTCGATTCTCTTTGGGTAAAGTCTTGTTGAGCCACGACTACTGATCCACGATTACTGATCTAGGCGTCGCTGAGTCATGATGCGAGCCGCCGGTATCGCTGCAAGTAATGCCGCCGCTTTGTTGCGACATTCTAAATTCTCTTCAGCGGGAATGCTGTCGGCAACAATTCCGGCACCTGCCTGCAGTGTTGCACCATGGCGACCAACAAACATCGTGCGAATTGCAATCGCTGTATCCAAATTGCCGCTGAAATCAACATAGCCAACTACTCCGGCATATGGCCCACGTTTTGTTGGCTCAAGTTCATCTATGATTTCCATCGCCCGCACTTTCGGAGCACCACTAACCGTTCCGGCAGGAAAAGTTGCCCGCAGCACATCGATTGGTCCAAGTCCCTCGCGCAGTGTCCCTGAAACTTGAGAGGTCAAGTGCATTACATGGCTATATCGCTCGAGAGTCATGAACTCATCAAGATTCATCGATCCAAATGCAGCAACACGGCCAACATCGTTGCGCGCGAGATCCACAAGCATCAGATGCTCAGCTTGCTCTTTGGGATTCTCCTTAAGTTCGCCAGCCAACCTTCGATCGTCTGCATCATTTACGCCTCGTTTGCGTGTGCCAGCAATCGGGCGACTAGTTACGCGACCGTTTCGCAACTGCACCAGTGGCTCTGGCGACGAACCAACGATCGTGATGTCTTGATGTTTGAGGTAATACATGTACGGACTTGGGTTGATCTGTCGTAAAACGCGATACACATCAAATGGATCGGCTTTGAGTTCGATGTCATAGCGCTGCGATAACACGACTTGGAAAATATCGCCAGCGCGGATGTGTTCTTTGGCGACTTCGACTGCGCGCTCGTACATCCCGTTTGGCATTGATGATTCGATGGACAGAGTGTCATCTGGGTGCGGTGGTTCAACTGGCGAATGTGCAAGCGGACGTGCAAGATCTTCGATCCCTTTTTTTACACGCGTGATTGCATTGTCGTACGCAGCATCTCGTTGAGATTTATCTAAGCCAGCGACAGGAACGCTTTCAATCATGTAGCAACGCTGACGCCAATGATCAAACGCAGCGAGCGAGCCAATCATGCTCATCACTGCATCTGGTAAATCGCGATCTTCTGGTGGGACATTTGGCAGATTCTCAATTTCACGAACAACGTCGTAGCCAAGAAATCCCATTAGACCACCTTGCAGTGGCGGAAGATCCGGATGAAGCGGTGCCGTGTACGTCGCAAGCAACGACTCAATCGCCGCAAGTATTCCTTCGTCGCGCGGCATCGTTATTGGCACGTCACCTGTTGTTGTGATCGCTCCATTACGCAACACAATTGTCGCTACTGGATCGCGACCGACAAACGAGAACCGACTCCAACGCTCACCGTGTTCAACTGATTCAAGTAAAAATCCTGGGCAATCACCGACAAGTTTGATATACGCAGATACTGGTGTTTCGGTATCCGCAAGGACTTCCGACCAAACGGGAATAACTGTGTTGCGCAGGGCGAGCGCGTGAAATTCTTCCCGTGAAGGAAAGATCCGCATTAGAGATACAGACCTGTGCTCGCTTCGATCCGTGAGGCAGCAACTGCATGGATATCACGCTCACGCAACATGATGTAATCCTTGCCGCCAACTTCTACCTCATACCGGTCATCGGGACTGAATAAAACATTGTCGCCAACTTCAGCGGTACGCACATTTTGTCCGAGGGCAACAACTTCTGCCCACACCAAACGTTTGGCAATTTGTGCCGTTGCCGGGATCAATATCCCGCCCGAAGTTCGACGTTCGCCATCTGCAGTCGGAATCCGCACAAGCAAACGATCATTGAGCATCTTGATCGGAAGTTTTTCGGCAGTCACAATCACAGTCACCCGCTATAGGGTATCTGCGCCGTGAAGCTGTAATCCTCCGGTTAATTAGGTTCTGACTAGGACGCAGGTTTCGACAAAGTTCCGCAAAATATGCAATCCCTCCTCTGCCGATTTCTCGGGATGAAACTGCGTCGCAAAAATGTTTGCAACTCTGATCGCTGCGACTAACTCGGCTCCATAATTACACGTCGCTACAACGACTGCCTCATCGTTTACGACCACAGATAGTGAGTGCACAAAATACATCCACGGCAACTCACCTAGACCCGCAAAAAGTTCGTCTTGTTTAACGATCCTGAGTTGATTCCACTGCATCTGAGGTCGTTGCACACTTGTCGGCAGCCAACGTATATCGCCGGCAACAATTCCAAGCCCAACAACTCCTGGACTTTCTTCACTACTATCAAAAAGCATTTGCATCCCAACACAAATACCTAAAATGGCCGCGCCGAAGCAACAGCATTGTGAATACTCTCTTCCAAACCGGCTTCGCGCATTGCAGCCATGCACGCACCAAAATTTCCAACCCCAGGAAGCACGACGGCATCCGCATCGGCGATCAGTTTCGTGTCGTTGGTTAGACGCGCATCAGCGCCAACAAATTGCAACCCTTTTTGTGCCGAGCGAAGATTGCCCATGCCATAGTCGAGTACCGCGATAAGCGGCTTCGGGCTTGAACCTGATAGTGACATGATCATATTCTGCCTGAAGATAAGTGAAGTTAGCGGGCGCGTGCGGCGCGTTGCAATAGTCGCACTGCGTTGACTAATCCGCGCTCGGCCTCATAAATCGCCATCAGCAAACCGTCATCGTTCTCTGGTTTTTTGGGGTCGTATACGGCGAGCCGTTGCGATTCTGCAAGAGACACGATTCGGTGGCGACAACGCTCAACATTTTCCGCAAGCGCTGAAAGTTCGGACAATGCGCTCTGTCGTTCGGGCGAAATAGTCATTTGTTATCCGTCTTTCCAGTGGCTTTCTTCGTAACAATTCTCTTTCGTGGCACCAACGAACTCGGACATAAATCTTCAAGCGAACACTCGCCACACTTTGGCTTACGTGCATCGCAAACTCGCCGTCCGTGTAAAATTAATCGCAAACTAAACTGTCCCCACTCCGGCGGAGGCAACATAGCGTTGAGTTCTCTCTCAACTTTGACCGGGTCATCTTGAACGGTCAAACCCAATCGGCGTGAAAGTCGACCAACGTGCGTGTCAACAGGCAAACCTGGCAGATCGAACACAACACTGCGTACCACATTGGCAGTTTTACGTCCGACGCCTGGCAGTGTCACAAGATCTTCAAGTTCGCGCGGCACCTCCCCACCGAAACGAGTCATCACTTGGCTAGCCATACCGATTAAGTTTTTGGCCTTCGTCTGATAAAAACCCGTCGAGCGAACAAGTTTTTCAACATCTGCGATGTCAGCCATTGCAAGTTTGGCCGGGGTCGGATATGACTTAAATAATCCTGGCGTGACCATATTGACACGTACATCTGTGCACTGAGCAGAAAGAATCGTCGCAGCAAGTAACTGAAATGCAGACTCATGTGTCAACTCACAAATTGCTTGTGGATATTCGCGCTTTAGTCGGCGCAAGATATTCGTTGTACGTTTTGCGAGTTCAGATTTTTTACTAGACGGTTTACTAGACGGTTGACTAGACGGTTGACTAGACGGTTGACTAGACGGTGTACTAAGCATTGCGCTGGCAAGACTACACATCGTGCCTTATAGATAGCATCCCATCGTGGTCAAATTCGATATCAAGCGAAGTATGACGCCATCCGATATCGCCGAAGTAACTGAATTACTCAGCGCGGTCGAGCGCGCCGACGGCCAGCGTCCCCTGAATGATCACCTATGGATCGACCTGAGCCATGGTGCACGTGCTGGGTTCGCCGGACTAACCGCGTGGCAATCTGGGATCAATCATCCAATTGCATATTGCCAAGTCTCCCGCGGAAATGACTCATGGGCGATTGATCTCGTCGTTGATCCGCGCAATCGCAACGAGTTTGCCGAGCTTGGTCTGAGTCTGCTTCGCGAAGCCACACAGATTATTGCTAGCGAAGGTGGCGGACATGTGCATTGGTGGGTGTCGAGACAAACCACCACGCATACCGATCTCGCTATGCAAATTGGTTTAAGACCTGAACGCAACATTTTACAAATGCGGGTTGATCTGCCACTGACACAATTAGTTATTGAGCAAACCAAAACCATTTCGACTCAAGAGTTTCGCGTTGGCACCGACGAAGAGAACTGGATCAAAGTTAATAATCGTGCGTTTGCAAATCATCCTGAACAAGGTGGTTGGACAAGCGAAATTCTTAAATTGCGTGAAGCCGAACCATGGTTTAATCCGAATGGTTTTCTAATGCACTATTCAGAAAGACCAATAGATAATCAACTTGCTGGTTTCTGTTGGACCAAGATTGACACAGCCACGAAGCCAGTACTCGGCGAAATATATGTGATTGCAGTCGACCCACTACACCATGGGCAAGGACTCGGACGTGCACTTACCGTTGCTGGTCTTAATTATCTGGCAAGACGCGGTATGACAACTGGCATGTTGTTTGTTGACAAGGGAAACCTCGCGGCAATAAAGATGTACGGCAACATTGGTTTTAGTACCCACCACGAAGAACAAGCCTTCGTCGGTGAGATCGCATCATCTGCGAAATAGGCTCAGTGACATGACTGACACACTTCTACCTCGCTGGTCCGTATCCGATGTTCATCAGTCGTTTACCTCGCGGTCATTCACCGATGCAATGGAACGCTCGGGCGCCAACGTCGCACGTCTTGAGGCGATGTTCGAGGAGCACAATATTCGAGCAGTCAACGCACATCAGCCAACACCGGCAGAAGGCGCAACTGCCGATGCAGTAATCACTGCAATGAACGATGTGATTAAGGAATCGGAAATTCTTGGCTCATATGTTTACGCCACTGTTAGCACAAATACACGTGAGGAAACAGCACAAGGATTGCTCAGCGAACTCGAAGTACTCGATTCTCGCCTCACACCGTTGCTTGCCCGATTCGCAGATTGGGTTGCATCGCTTGGTGCCGAAGATCTGGCCACTGTCAGCACCGTTGCACGCGAGCATCTTGGACCGCTACAGCGATTGCAGGCACGAGCCGAACATCAGATGAGCGAAACACAGGAAGGACTTTACGCTGAACTTTCGACAACTGGTTCGTCTGCTTGGTCGCGACTGCAGGGCGACATCACATCCCAGTTGACAGCCGAGGTGCACCTACCCGATGGCACAAAGACTTTGCCGATAACTGCAGTGCGCGGAATGTCGACGCACTCGGACATCGCCATACGCAAGGCCGCCTACGACGCCGAAATGCGTGCATGGCCAACTATTTCTGTGGCCTGTGCGGCGGCAATGAATTCGATCAAAGGCGAAGCCAATACTGTTAATCGTCGTCGCAAATGGGATTCCCCATTGGAAGCGTCACTGTATTCAAACAGCATTAGCCGAAAGACATTTGACGCAATGCAAAGCGCGATTCAAACATCACTGCCAGATTTTCGTCGTTGGATGAATGTTAAAGCCAAACTTCACGGCGACACGAACGGTTTGTCTTGGTGGAATCTTTTTGCTCCACTAAATGTTGCCCCGAGTCAGATCACATGGAACGAAGGCGTGCAACTTGTTCGCGGTGCATTTGCTGCTTACAGCGACAAATTGGCTGGCTTAGTCGACCGATCACTCGCCGAAAAGTGGATTGATGCTGAGCCGCGTGAAGGCAAAGTCGGTGGAGCATTTTGTATGTCATTTGTTGATGATCGCTCGCTCGTATTACTTAACTGGAGTGGCAGTGTTGACTCCGCGCAGACAACTGCCCACGAACTCGGCCATGCGTATCACAACACACAACTTGCAGATCGCACACCACTGCAAAAACGTTTACCGATGGCACTTGCCGAAACAGCCAGTATTTTCTGTGAAACT
>JABMNW010000097.1 GCA_013204455.1 Acidimicrobiaceae bacterium | reverse complement strand
CCACCAGGTACCCGGACACCTCCGTGGCGAAGGCTACTTGCGTATCTTTTAAATGACGCAGTCATAGTGGGTTGCACACATGCCGACAACTCAGACAGTGGGTGGCTTCAAAGGGGTGCACGATGATCGTTTGTTGGTCGGTGAAAGGCGGTAGTGGCACAACCGTTGTTGCTTCGACGCTCGCGCTAATTCGCGCGGCCGAGTCGCAACGTGGCGCATTACTTGTTGATCTTGCTGGAGATGTTCCGGCCGTTCTCGGTCTGGCCGACCCAACCGGGCCAGGGGTGTGCGATTGGATCTCGAATTCAGATGCATCATCACGAATGTCTTTGCAATCACTAGTTATTCAAGCCACAGCAAACCTGCAACTTCTCGCTCGTGGAGAAGACTCGTTTAGCACAACGCCGAACTTCAATGACTTTTGTGCGGCGCTCGAGACATTTGATGTCCCTGTAATCATCGACGCTGGATGTGGTGTTCCGCCAGCAGACTTACTCGCTCATGCCACTTCGTCGCTACTAGTTACTCGGCCGTGCTATTTGTCGCTACGACGAGCAGCACAACTTACAACGACGCCGACCGGAATTGTGCTGGTTAACGAGCCTGGTCGTGCCCTTGGTCGACGCGATGTCGAGGCTGTTATCGGCGCTCCAGTGACAGCGGAAATTACTTTTGACCCAGCCATCGCTCGCGCTGTGGATGCGGGCCTACTTGCCAGTCGATTGCCAGCAATTTTGTCTAAGCAGCTTGCAACTGCAGCATGAACCGCATCGTTCGGAGTCGAGATGCTCAGAACCGCGGTCACAGCCAGATTAAGGGTCAAGTAAACAATCGACTTGACGAATACTTTCACGACGACAATATTCGCGAAGTCATGGTTAACGCTGGTTCGCAAGTGTGGGTCGAGCGAAATGGCGAACTTGACCATGTCGGGACTATCCACCCAGACGACACCCGCGCATTTATAGAGAGAACCTTGCTTCCGCTCGGTCGACGCATCGATATCACGTCACCGATTGTCGACGCACGCCTGAGTGACGGCTCACGGTTATGTGCAGTTATCCCACCAATTGCAGTCGATGGTCCATGCGTTGCTATTCGCAGATTTAGTGCGCGACATTTAGGTCTTGAAGATTTTACTTCTCCCGATATTGTCGAGTTGTTGCAGCAAATGATGCACGATCGGCGGAACATTCTTGTTAGTGGCGCCGCATCGGCTGGTAAGACGACTTTGCTCAACGCGTTGTGTGGTTATCTTGCAACTAATGAGCGCATCATCACGATCGAAGACATCGCCGAATTGCGCCTTAATCATCCGCATGTTGTCCGACTCGAAGCCAGGCCAGCCTCGCCAGATGGCAACCTCGAGATCTCAACTCGGTCACTCGTGCGCACTGCGCTTCGACTTCGACCTGATCGTCTGATTGTCGGCGAGGTGCGCGGTGCAGAAACACTCGACATGTTGTCAGCAATGAACACTGGGCACAACGGTTCGATGTCAACCATCCATGCCAACAGTTCGCGCGATGCACTCCGACGAATTGAGTCACTTGTATTGCAACATGCTGCAAATTGGTCGCGCGAAGTCGTCCATGATCATGTTGCTTCGTCAATTAATGCCATCGTGCACGTTGCTCGGCATATCAACGGTTCACGTTCGGTGCAGGAAATTTTATTTATTGATGACACACAGATGTACGAAGTGGTTCAGGATGGTCGGCTTATTTGTGATGCGTCGCTATGACGACTATTGTCGCCGTGTTCGGCGCTATCGCCTTTGGTTGCTTGGTTGCAGTTTGCGGGCTTTGGTATGGCCGAACGTGGCTAACACGGCATTGGGTTGCGCTGCGGCTACGACAAATTTTGCCGTCGAGCGCAAATAAATCAACCGCTTCAAAAGCGAAACTGGCGAAATCCAGCACCCTGCACCTTGACCAACTCGCTGAAATAATGGACACGACGGCACGGCATTTACGCCTCGGTGAATCTTTGACGGGGTCACTTCGGTTTGCAATTACAACAAACCACTGCAGCGTGCCGTTGCTAACAAACCTCGCTAGAGAATGTGCACAGGGCGAGGCGATTAGCGACGTATGCAAGCGATTAGCAAAAACCGCAACGTCCAACGACCTGCTGTTTGTGTTACGCACATTCGAACTTGCTGCCACTGGTGGTGTCGGTGGCATTCTCGCTCTCGAACGCACAGCAATCGTGTTACGCGAACGAGCAACACATATTCACGATCGATATTCGCAGGCGGCCCAAGCACTGCTGTCAACACGGGTTTTGTCTTGGACACCAGTTGTTGTTGCGTTGTGGCTAATTATCACGAGTAGTGCAGTGCGCAACTATTTAATCCTTACTCAGTCAGGTTGGATTTGTGTATTACTCGGTGTTGGCTTCAATCTCGCGGGACGAAAGTGGATGGAGAAAATTATTTCTCCAAGTGCATCATGATTTCGATTAGCGCGCTCGCAGTGATCGTTGGCATCGTGTTTTACAAGAGACAGCAAAAATCAGCAGCGGCAGTAGATTTCGGTGCGTGCATTCCAGAATTGCTCGACATCCTGCTCGTATTAATCCGCGCCGGACACGGGCCAAGTGCTGCCGTTTCGCAACTTCATCATTGGGCACCAGATCAGTTGTACAAAACATTGATCCAAGCGCATACTCAACTAGTTGCTGGCACTCGCTTTGTCGAAGTGATGAAGACACTCCGTGATCACCTCGGGCCAAGTGTCTATCCACTGTGCGATATTTTGGTCAGCGCCGATCGCGACGGACTACCAATTAATTCGGTACTGGATCAGCTTGCGTATCACTCGCACCTCGAGCGACGCCGACTTCAGGACGTTGCGGCACGTCAACTTCCCGTGCGTTTACTGTTTCCACTCACCTGCTGCATTCTTCCTTCGTTTGTACTACTAGCAATGGTTCCACTTCTCGTCAACTCATTAACCGTTGTTTCGGGTCAAGTTTTCTAGCAAAATTTTTACTAATTAGAGAAAGTAACTCATGTTTCAGCGAAATCATGATTCTGGTCAAGCAACCACCGAGTACGCACTCGTCTTGCTTGGTGCTGCCGTGATCGCACTACTTGTGATTGCATGGGCAACCGATGGCGGTGGTGCAGGGCGAATCGGAGAACTCTTTGACACAGTGCTGTCTGGAATCTTCGATCGCACTGACAGTACTGGATAATGCGATCAAGTGGCACAGATGAAACATCGCGTTAACGACCGCGGTCAAGCCACGGTCGAGTTTGCACTTGTTTTTCCATTTCTTTTTTTATTTTCGTTATCTGTTGTCCAAGTTGGCAGCGTTACTAACGACCAACTCGCCCTCGGCCATGCCGCACGCACGGCAGCTCGTGCCGTATCTCTTGGTGATGTGACTGATCAGAGCGCCAGCGAAATCGCGCGAAACATAGTCGCTAACGAAATAACTCTTGCCGATGTAACTGTGAATGTCGATCTAAATGAATCGCTCGCTCGAGTCACACTGCGGTACACACGTCCAGTAACAATTCCAATCATTGGTTCGTTAATCCCGGCAATCACTCTGCAAGCTACTGCTTCGATGCCCCGAGAATTATCAACTACTAGTTGAGTTTGCGCGAACCCTTACGGTTTGACATTCGCACTCGAACTTTCTGTTCGTCTTCAAGTGCAAGTTCCTCAGCAACAAGCCGACCCATACTTTCGAGACGTTCAATAGATATTTCTTGCCGCTCAATCGCCACGCGAACGGCACAACTAGGCTCGTCTTGATGTTTGCAATCGCGAAACTTGCAGTCTTCGGCTAGCGAAAAAATATCGGCGAATGCACGCTCGATGCCGTGACCACTTGTCCATAAATTAAGTGCCCGTAATCCTGGTGTATCGATTAGCCAACCCCCATTCGGCAATGCCACCAGATCGGCTGCCACAGTTGTGTGCCGACCACGCTGGTCACCTTGTCGAACTTCGCCAACCGGTTGTGAAGTCCCTCCGACGAGTCGATTTACAAGAGTGGATTTTCCAACTCCACTAGCGCCAAGTACGGCAACCGAGCGGTGATTTTCTCCGTAACGAGCAAGTTCGTCCAACCCCTCACCTGTTAAACCGCTAACAATATGACAGGAAATTCCGCAAACACGCGCGACATCACGCAACGCCGCGATGTGTTCTGGTGCATCAGACAAATCATTTTTTGTCAATACCAGAACTGGTGTTGCGCGACTATCGAATGCAAGAACAAGTTCGCGCTCCACACGTCTTTGGTTCGATTCGTTTGTCGCCGCATGGACGATAAATACTGTGTCAATATTTGCCGCTACCGCATGATGTTCAGCGCGCACTGCATCTGACGAAGCGCGACGAATTAAGGCCGAATATCTTGGTAAAACCTCTTCGACTCGCTCGAGATCCTTATCAACTGCAACCCAGTCGCCAACTGCGACATCCGCGCCAATATTTCGCACGCGAATATTGCCATCATCCTGCGACGATGCACTCATCTTGATTGTGCTCCACCCGCGATCAAGTCGACTGACACGACCAATTACACACGAAGAATCAATTACTTGTGCTGCGTCTTCGAATGATTGATTCCATCCGAGCGCGAGCAGATTGTGTCGCATGTCATCAATTACGCTACCGACGCAAGCCATAGTGCATTTGGAATTTAACGGATAACCTTGACAAGCCCATACCCGACCCCCTAACGATGAAACAACATGCCAAACGCTCTCGTCATAGTTGAGTCGCCTGCAAAGGCGAAGACCATCTCCAAATTTCTTGGGGCTGGCTTCGACGTGCGCGCATCCGTTGGACACATTGCAGATCTTCCAAGCAAAGGTTTGTCGGTTGATGTCGAAAACTCTTTCAAACCGAACTACGAACTAACCGAGCGCGGAGCGCAGGTAATTAAGGAGTTAAAAGCACTGCTCAAAACAGCAGACGAGCTCTATCTTGCAACCGACGAAGATCGCGAGGGTGAGGCAATTGCGGCCCACCTTTTGGAATACTTAAAACCAAAAATTCCAGTCAAGCGAATGGTCTTCCATGAAATCACCAAAGCCGCAATTAGCGAGGCGCTCGAGCACACCCGCGATGTCGATTACAAACTCGTCGACGCTGCTGAAGCCCGACGCATCTTGGATCGCCTCTATGGATATGAGGTATCGCCGATTCTGTGGCGCAAAGTAAATCGGGGCCTATCGGCTGGTCGCGTGCAAAGCCCATCAATTCGACTGGTCGTCGAACGCGAGGAAGAGCGTATGGCACATATCGCCGCCAACTATTGGGATCTCGAGGCAACCAATGCCACGACTCCGGTGTTTACGGCAACTTTGCTTTCTTTAGACGGCAATCGAATTGCGATGGGCAAAGATTTCGACTCGCTTGGCGTGGTCAAAGAAGGTGTCGTCGTAGTTACCGAGGCCCGCGCCGGGGAACTGGTTGCTGGCCTGGCTGGTACAGAATTACAAGTTCGCAGTGTGGAAGATCGCCCGTACCGCAAGTCGCCGCGCGCGCCATTTATGACAAGCACCCTGCAACAAGAGGGCGGCAACAAACTGCGGATTACCGCGAGCGAAGTTATGCGCCTCGCCCAAGGCCTTTACGAAGGTGGGTTCATCACCTACATGAGAACTGACAATGTGACTCTCGCCGACGATGCGATGTCTGAAGTTCGAAACGAAATCACTAGTTCATTTGGCCAAGAGTTTTTGTATACCGAACCGCGTGTCTATAAATCAAAAGTAAAAAATGCTCAAGAAGCCCATGAAGCAATTCGTCCAACACTTCCTCTGCGCAGTCCAGAAGTAATAGCTTCCGAAGTAAATTCGCGCGAACTCGCACTTTATAAAATTATTTGGCAACGCACCCTTGCATCGCAAATGGCTGATGCAACTGGCACAACAGTGACCGTAAAACTCGGCGCCACTGCTTCATGCACACCAAGTTCTGACTGCGAATTTTCGACGAGTGGTACGACAATTAATTTTGCTGGATATCGACTGGCCTACCAAGAAGTCGAAGACGACACGGAGACCCAAGAGCGTGAGGCGCTACTTCCGCCAATGAAGGTTGGCGACAATATTAAAATCGAGAGATACGCGGCTAATGGACACATGACTTCTCCACCTGCTCGTTATACAGAGCCAACACTTGTTAAAAAACTCGAAGAACTTGGCATCGGCCGACCAAGTACATACGCGGCAATTCTTGGCACAATTCTTAATCGTGGCTATGTCTGGAAAAAGGGACAAGCAATAGTTCCTTCGTGGACGGCGTTTGCTGTCGTGCGCCTGATGAAGAATCACTTCGCAGAGTTGGTTGACTACACATTTACTGCCACTGTCGAAGAAGAACTAGACGAGATCGCCCAAGGCTTACGCGTCAAAGAAGTATGGCTCGGCGAGTTTTATTATGGCAACGGCAAAGAGTTGCCAGGGCTTAAACCACTCGTTGAACATAACATTGCAAATATCGATGCCGCTGCGTTGAATGCCTTCCCCGTTGGACTGCATCCAACAACAGGTGAAGAGATCGTGTTACGCCCAGGAAAATTTGGTCCGTATGTGCGTTGTGGCGATAACACTGCATCGGTGCCAGAGACAATGACACCAGACGAATTGAATGTTGAGATTGCGGTCGCGTTACTCGCTGCACCAAAATACATCGACCCAATCGGCGAACTCGACGGTCTTCCAGTGTTTGTCAAGACCGGTCGTTATGGACCATATGTCCAGTGGGGAACTATTGAGACGCCGCCGCCAGGCATGGAAAAGCCAAAGATGGTTTCGCTTTTTAAATCAATGGCGATCGAGAACGTGACAATGAAAGAAGCCTTGCAACTACTTTCGCTACCAAGAACTGTCGGCGCCGATCCAGTTGACGGAGAAATCATTACTGCACAAAACGGTCGCTATGGTCCGTACATCACCAAAGGTAAAGAGAGTCGAACGTTAGAAAGCGAAGACCAGATTTTTACAATCACGATTGAATCCGCGTTAGCAAAACTTGCCGAACCCCGAGTGTTTGGTCGTCGCGGACCAGCCAAGCCACCGCTAAAAGAATTCGGAACAGATCCCGTAAATAATCGTCCGGTCGTAGCCAAAGATGGCAAGTACGGCACATATGTCACTGACGGCGAGACAAATGCAAGTCTCACCCGAGGTGACCGCCTCGAATTCATCACTCCAGAACGAGCCTTCGAACTGCTGGCAATTCGTCGCGATTACACAGCGTCTGGTGGCACCAGTAAAAGGATCGGCAAGAAAACAGTTAAAAAACCGGTTAAAAAGCCAACCAAGAAACCGGTTAAGAAAGTCGCGAAAAAGAAGGTCGCCAGAAAGATAGTCTCCAAAAAAATAGCCGCGAAATCAGTCAAAAAAGCAGCCGCCAAGAACGAAGCCGCATAAGTACACCTGCCCTCTAAGGTTGCAGGGTGAGTTCGGGCAAGTACATCGCATTCGAGGGCCTCGAGGGTTGCGGTAAAAGTACGCATGCCAAGCGGCTTGCAACTCGTCTCGACGCAGTCATCACCCGCGAACCTGGTGGCACGGCGATCGGTTCAATTTTGCGAAATATTCTCGTCGATCCCGCCAACACGGCCCTATCCCCGCGCACCGAAGCACTGCTGATGTCCGCCGATCGCGCGCAACACATCGCTGAATTAATCGGTCCGGCACTTGCCAGCGGTCGACATGTGGTCAGTGATCGAAGTGTTTACTCGTCGCTCGCCTATCAGGGGTACGGTCGCGAGCAGGATCTTGACGAACTGAAACGACTGAACGACTGGGCAATTGGTGGTCTTTGGCCAGATCTTGTCATATATATAGATGTACCAATCGAGATTTTGCTGGAGCGTCTCAAAAGACGCGAACTTGACCGTTTCGAGCGCGAAGACCGTTCGTTTTTTGAACGCATTTCCGCAGGCTTCATGATGATGGCCGCCAATGATCCACAACATTGGATGATTGTCGATGGCACGCCAAACAAAGACGACTTAGAAAAACTTATCGCTGATGGTCTGCACAAACGACTAGCTATTTAATGGGCTCGGTCTGGTCGCAAATCGTTGGTCAAACTCGAGCCGTCGAGAGATTGCAACAACTTGCCACGACAAACGTTCAGTCATTTCTATTTGTTGGTCCAGAAGGTTGTGGTAAAGAACGCGCCTCTCGTGCGTTTGCAACATCACTGATCACAGGCACAGATGACGATTCGTCACGTGAGGCAAACCTAATCATGCGTGGCGAATTTGCCGATGTCAACGAAATATTTCGAGTTGGTGCTGCAGTTGACAAAGACGAAGCCGAAAGCGTTGTCCTACAATCTTCGACTACCCCACTTGAAGCAAAACTTAAAGTTATTATTATTCACGAAGTACATCTAATGCGCGACAGTGCGGCCGTGCGGCTTCTCAAAACGATTGAAGAACCTGCCAAGCAGATTGTTTTTATTCTTCTAGCCGACCAACTTGTGCCGTCGCTGACAACTATTCACTCGCGATGTGTCGTTGTCAATTTCTCACGACTAGTTGAGCAACAAGTCGCCGCGACACTAATTAATGACGGCGTATTTCCCCAAACCGCCAACGCTGCCGCCAGGGCGAGCCAAGGCAATTTAGATCGAGCGAGACTTCTAGCAACCGATAGCCATTTAGCAAGACGACACGAGGCTTTCGCGTCCATCGCCTCGCGACTCGACGGCACTGGTTCGGCGGTTGTAAAAATCGTGACCGAGATGATGGAGCAACTTGATCAGGCAACCGATGCTCTCGCCGTGCAACACGAACGAGAACTCAAAGAACTTGAAGAACGAGTTGCGCGCACCGGCGAGCGCGGTAGCGGGCGTAAAAATACTGCTGACCGCCACAAACGTGAACTACGCAAATTTAGAACAGACGAATTGCGCAGTGGGCTTAGTCAGTTTGCCGCTACCTACACCGATCTGCTGCGGTCACAACCCGAACTTTCGAACGGTGACGAAATCATCACGGCGATACACCTGATCCACAAGACGATCTCTACATTTGCGTTGAACACAAACGAGACCCTCGCACTTCATTCTCTACTACTTAAGTGCCCATCCCTAAGTGTCGTCTCGCGCAACACCAACGTCATCGTCGGCTGACGGTACTTAAAATCAGTTAGTAGAGTTAAACGTCGCGCCCAGGTAGCTCAGGGGTAGAGCAACGCACTCGTAATGCGTAGGTCGCGGGTT
>JABMNW010000096.1 GCA_013204455.1 Acidimicrobiaceae bacterium | reverse complement strand
CAGTTAAGCCCGAACGCGCCAATGGTACTTGGGGGTAGACCCCCTGGGAGAGTAGGTCGTTGCCAGATTATTTATTTATCAGTAGCCCCCGCTCAAGCGGGGGCTACTGCTGTTTTGCGACTCAAACGGTCATAGAAAAGTTGCGAAGTCCCGATTAGACGCTGATTCCGCCACCAATCACGAACGCGGAGCTGAGTTCTACTGACCTCGGTAGGATTATCCTGCAATCACTGACTCAAATTACGTACCCAACTACATGCAGTATCTGGCAAGTCCGATACAACTGTGCGGCATCAAATCTTCAAGTGCTTTGCAGTACGTGCAGGAAACGTTTTGCCCAGTCATAAACATCATGTGATTGAATAATCTGTCTCATCGACTGCATACGCACAATGATCTCTCCTTCATTCATTCTAATTGCGGCTAGGATTGAATTTTTAATGTCATCGATATCATGAGGGTTAATTTGAAGTGCGGCATTAAGTTCTAAAGCCGCTCCGGTGTTTTTGCTTAAGATTAACATTCCGCGACTATTTACGGAACTCGCTACAAATTCTTTAGCAACTAGATTCATACCGTCTTTAAGTGAACTTACAATCAGAATATCTGCAGCTACGAACAATGCCGAGACTTGTGTAGGTGTGATCTGTGTATTTATTAAATGGACAATTGGTCTTGTTTTTTCACCAAATCTGTTATTGATTTCAAATGTTAGATTTTGAATGCATAATCGGTATTCATCGTTTGGGTTCTTGGAATCACGATTTGTACTTGCAACAATCACCATTGCAATTTGTTTTGGGTCTACATGTTGTTCGGTTAGCAATTCTCGAAAGGCCAGTAGACGATTCAGTATGCCCTTGGTTAGGTCAAGCCGATCAATCCCTACGATCAAAAGTTTATCAATTCCAATAGAGTCACGAATTTGTCTGACGAGAGTTTCAATTTCTGGTTGCTGTGCTCGGTTGGACCAAATCTTAAAGTCGATGGAGATGGGATCAACGATGATTTTAGGCTGAGCTGGTAGCGAACCTTCCGAAGATAATTCTAAGTTTTTTAGTGCAATTTGAAAATTTTGTTTATCTCGCATTGTCTGAAATCCAATAATATGTGAACACGATATTCCGGCGACTATTTCGCGCCAACGAGGCATTTTCTTTAATGTACGAAAAGAGGGGAACGGAGTGTGAAGGAAAAACCCTATTCGTATATCTGGGCGGTATTGCCTGAGAATCTTTGGTGCAAGTTGCAAATGGTAGTCATGTATCCAAACCGACGAATCCGTCTTAGCCACTGCAGCGGTTTTGATCGCAAAGATTTGATTTACTTTTTTGTATCCGCGCCACCACTGACTACAAAACTGCAAATCATAGGGTAACTCGTGGTAGAGGGGCCACAATATTTTGTTAGAAAAACCATCGTAGTAATCACGGAAATTGGATTCGTCAATTTCAACGGAATACAGTTTGTAGTCAAAGTCGAAGGGCAAGATGGTATTCGTATAACTTCCATTCCAACCGACCCATGTTCCGCCTTTGGCGGCAAGAATGGAGTGAAGTGCTGAGACTAGACCGCCGGGAGAGTTGGTGAAAATGGGGAATTCTTTGGATAATAATTGAATCGGTAAACGGTTAGCAACGACAACGAGCTCTGTCATCGAGTCGTCAGAACTTATTTCGGTTTCCGTGCCAGGATATTGATTCTCCAGTAGTCAACGGTGAGTGGTTTTTCTCCATTCAAAGATTCAGTGCCTAGTCTTGTGAGGAAAGCTCGTTGTGTCTCGTCGTCGGGAACATTTCCGAGGACTGGGAACAGAATTATTTTCTCGACGAAATGAGAATAACTAGAAACGTCAGGAAAAACTACCGGGGCCTCGACCAGACTTATTTGGATTTCTATAAATCCGGCGCGAATAAGACACGATTTTGTTTCTTCTATTGAACGGAAATTCCATGGGAACGATTGCTCGGCCAAATATTCAAACTCTGGCTCTTTAGACAATTGGCAAAACCGATTGATCAATGACTTGATATTTGGTCCACCACCAAACTGAGCGCTGATCGTGCCTCCAGGACGAAGAATTCGATACATTTCGCTGAACAACTGAAAATGGTCATGTATCCAGTGAAACGTTGCGTTTGAAAAAATCGTGTCGACACATTCTTGAATTGGAATGTATAGTAAATCCGCACGCAGGAGACTAATCTGCGTCCGCAAGTGGCTGGTTTTAGAACTTGCTTCAGTGATCATTGATTTACTTTTATCAACCGCGATTATATGTCCATTTGGGATTTGACTAGCGATATTGATTGTTAAATTTCCCACTCCACATCCCGCATCGAGCACTAATTCATTCCCGCGAAAATCAATCTGGGAGAGCACGGATTGCCCCCAATTAAGGTGAGGTCGGTTCAATCGACCATATTCCTTCGCATCCCAGTCAATCATGTATTTGGCATAGGTTCTGGTATGTCGGGAAGTGCGATTGTCCGGTAACTAGTGGTGCGTGTCCCAGAAAAGGCAGGTCGATTTGATGCATTTAGAAGAATGGGAAGTATGTCAGATGCTTGGATTCGTCCGACCCAGCCGCTAACTGCGAATGATTCCCCAAAACGGTACACGGAGTCGGGTCTGACTGTTGGGCTAATTAGTACGAAAGGTGTTGGGTCCCCTGTATGCAGGACACCATCTCGAGATGGCGAAGCATGGTCTCCCGTAATGGCAATAGATATCTTTGAAAATTTAGGACCTAGAAGAACATTAAATGCTGGGTCAAGGGCTTCTAGAACTTCAAGTTTTGCGAAAGGCGTTTTGGTATGTCCCGCTTCGTCAACTGTCTTTACATGGACAAGCACAAAACTAATTCCTTCTGAAAATAGTTTAGTAGCCGCAGATAGGCGGATTGCCATGTCCTCTGAATGATTCGGAATCGGCTCGAAATGGATGTTTCTCATATGAAGCATGCTTGCAAAACCTCGGTAGAGATTGGTATCGCTCACAATTCCACCATCAATTCCTACGACTTCAGCAAATGATCGAACTGGTCCTGCGATACCTGGCCATTTAGTTGTCAGAACATCCAATGGTGGTAGGTTTTTTAGAATACGTTCGTGGTTGATCGGGTGAGTCGACAACTTTTTATGGGCCCACAGTAGGTAGGTTGTTAGCGATTCAGCTGTGGAGGTGGCAGAATTGTCAAACGCAATTGGCTTCATCCATGGATGAATTTGCTCAAAAAGTGGATCCGAGTCCGAGATCAGCGAACTGACGTTTCCCGAGATCAAAATGTAGGTCTCTCCTCTACTTCGAGGGCTGAGTGAAACTGTCACATTCTTGTCTGACCAATTCGATATTGCCCGAAACAATGTTAAGCAATCAGATTCATCTTCTCCGCGTTTAGCTCGACCAGTTATCCACCTTGAACCATTCTCTGCTAATTGTGAAGGACGAAGTGCCCCGTACAGGTAGAGAACTCCAGTCTCTGGTTGCTTGTCTTCGCCACAATATTCAATTAGTGAACGACCAGGAAAATTATCAGGACTTTGACCAAGAATGGCCCAATGTGATTGCTCGCTTGAGGTTGCCCGTCCTGGGCCAAACGGAAGGTGCAGCCCACTCGTACCCCGTCTTACGATCTCATCCAAGTGTGGAGTATGGGAAGCTTCTGAAGGCGTGTGGTTGTTGAGTTCATTGAGCCCACGATCACCAAGTCCGTCAAGAATAATTAGCAATGACGGCATTCGGTCATCGTCCAATGGGCACTGCTCTTCTCCGTAGTTCCAACCTGTCATAAAGTTTTTACAATATGGGCAAATACTTGCGAAGGGACTAAGTGCATCCAAGGCGAACCATTTTGCATCGCCTCTCTGATAATTGTCGCACGTATAGGGGATTCATTCTCGTCCAATAATGGTCGGTCTTCTTTATTGCGTGATCCGCTGAACGAAAAATATAGTGGCGCAACCGATTGGCCTTGGGTAACGGCTTCGATGAACTCTTCTTTTATCATTGGCGCGAGCGCATAATTGGTCGCCCGTTGTATCCCGATCGTGGATTCCGTTTCGTTCGACAACTTCTTGCCACATGAAGACCCAGCGCCATGAGCGGGGAATACGCGGGTGGCATCGGGAAGCGTGAGCAGCTTGTTACGCAATGAGTCATACAACTGCCCGGCAAGTTCATCGGCACTTACGCCAACTGAAGTGAGCAGATCTGGACGACCGACGTCCCCGATAAATAGCGTGTCACCCGTCAGCACCCCGTATGGAACTGCATCGTCTGGATGCTCTTTAATCACGATGCTGATCGACTCCGGCGTATGACCGGGTGTGGCAAGAATCTGCAAAGTTACATCTCCGAGGCTTAGAACGCGCCCATCCGCCAAGTGTTCGATCGCAAACTCTGGATGCGCGGCCTCGCCGTAGGAAATCACCGCTCCGGTTGCATGCGCGAGTTCAAGGTGACCCGAGAGAAAGTCGGCATGAAAGTGGGTCTCGATTACGCGCTCGATGGCCAGCCCAAACTCTTTTGCATCGGCGAGATAACCGGAAATATCTCGCTGTGGATCGACGACGACGGCACGACCAGAACCTTCATCCCCGATTAGATACGAGGCATGCGACAGACACGCAAGGTAATACTGTCGAAAGATCAAGTGCACTCCCTATTTTATTGTCGATTTAATCGTCGGTTTAATCGTCGTTTAAACCTTTACCTAATATCAAAACTATCGCCTGTGGGTGAAATTGCCTAGAGCGGCCGCTGCCCCAACTCTTTTATCCGACCCTCTCATCCGACTCTTTTATCCGACCGGTAATTAAGTAATCTCGTCTCGTATTAGTTTTGGCAAGGGGCCGCATTGGAAAATCTCGAACGAGTAGTTGAACACTTCGACGTGATCGTGGTTGGCGCGGGGATCTCTGGCATCGGTGCCGGATATCACTTGCAAACGATGAGCCCAAAGCGCACGTACACGATTCTTGAAGGCCGGCCAGACATCGGCGGAACATGGGACTTATTTCGATATCCAGGTATTCGTTCCGATAGCGATATGCACACGCTCGGTTACAGATTCAAACCATGGACGGCGGAGAAATCGATTGCCGATGGACCTTCGATCATGAATTATCTTCGCGAGACCATCGCCGAGAACGGCATTGATAAACACATTCGGTTTAATCACCAAGTAACAAAATCGGAGTGGTCAAGCGAAGATTCGAAGTGGACGGTAACCGTCGTGCGAAACGACACCGGCGAATCTCTGACCTTCACTTGCGGCTTCCTGTTTATGTGTTCGGGTTACTACAGCTATAAACAGGGGTACGTACCCGAGTTCAGTGGTCGCTCACGATTTCAGGGGACGATTGTTCACCCGCAACAGTGGCCAGAAAATTTGGATTACACCGACAAGCGAGTTGTGGTGATTGGTTCTGGAGCAACGGCGATGACACTCGTGCCGGCGATGGCCAGCACCGTTGGGCACATTACTTTGTTGCAGCGTTCACCAACTTATGTTGTCTCGCGACCTGCGATTGATCCATTCGCTAAAAAAATGCGAAAATATTTGCCAAGCAAAGTTGCTCACCGCGTGACGCGTTTCAAGAATACCACGATGCAACAAACCGTTTACAAAAAAACTCGCACGAAACCCGATGAGATTAAGAAACTTTTGCTTGGTGCGGTTCGGGCAGAACTTGGGCCAGATTACGATGTTGACAAACATTTCACGCCCAGTTACAACCCGTGGGATCAGCGATTGTGTTTGGTGCCGGATAGCGATTTGTTTGTCGCGATTCGCTCAGGCAAAGCATCGATAGTTACCGACACGATTAAAACTTTTACCGAGACGGGTATCGAACTCGCATCGGGGGAGCACCTTGATGCCGAGATCATAATCACGGCGACTGGGCTTAACCTCGTCACACTGGGCGAGATGGACTTTGTGGTTGACGGCATTCCTGTTGACTTTGCCAAGACTTGGACCTACAAAGGTTTTGCATATTCTGGAATTCCGAACCTCGCATCGTCGTTTGGGTATATCAATGCTTCGTGGACATTGCGAGCCGACCTGACATGTGAATACGTGTGTCGACTCCTGAACCATATGGCAAAAACAGATACCTCAGTGTGTACACCAACGTTGCGCGATGAAGATCACGGTATGCCAAAACGGAACTGGATCGAAGGGTTTTCTTCTGGGTATATGTCGCGTGTGATGCATAGATTCCCGCACCAGGGCGACCGTGAGCCGTGGATCAACCCGCAGAACTACAAGCATGATAAAAAGATGTTCCGCAAGTCACCAGTTAATGATGGTGTGATGGAGTTTAGGAAGTAACGCAACAGTTTTAGAACGACTTCTGGCGGCTGATTCGGTCTAGTCAATCGTTTTTGCCGATAGCGTCGTTGTGCCATGCCACGCGACGATAAACCAAGTTCACGACCTGCGCGTCGCCCGAGCGGCAGCGGCGAGCGAACGGGTCGCCCAGCGCGACCATTTGTTCCAGGTAGCCGTCCACCTCGACCGGCGGGTGCAGCACGACCACGCCGTGACGATGACCGTCCAGCCCGCCCGCGCCGCGACGATTCCCGAAGTGAGCGTCCAGCGCGAAGTTTTGATCGTGATCGACCAGCACGACCACGCCGTGATGATGACCGTCCTGCGAGACCACGTCGCGACGATGCGAGAAGTGAGCGTCCAGCGCGAAGTTTTGATCGTGATCGACCAGCACGACCACGCCGTGATGATGAACGCCCAGCCAGACCCCGCCGTGATGATGACCGTCCAGCACGACCGCGCCGTGAAGGTGCAGGAAGCGATCGTCCGGCACGAAGTTCTGCGCGAAGTTTTGATCGGGATCGACCAGCCCGTCCGCGCCGTGACGATGCTCGAAGTGATCGTCCGGCCCGTCCGCGTCGCGATGATGCCCGTCCAGCACGAAGTTTTGATCGCGATCGTCCGTCTAGCTCATCTCGCCCGCGCCGTGATGATGCCCGAAGTGATCGACCAGCGCGCCCGCGTCGTGATGATGATCGACCTGCACGTCCGCGTCGAGTCGATCGAGATGATGCACCTGATACACGTACGGCGGCACAACGTAAATCTGACGAGGTAAGTAATCGCACTGGCGGTCGTCGTTACGGAACAGATCCATATCCACCAACAACTCACACTCGTGAGCGTTGGCAGGATGAAGGATCAACTCGCAAATCTTCGGCTGGCACAAAGCGCAGTTCGAGACGCGATGATGATGACGATCGTGTGCTTACGGTCAGCATAAAAAATGTTGATGTTGGGGTTGCCAACAAAATTAAAGAACGCTTAGGTACGAGCGCCGATCGGGCAATCGAACGTCTTGCACGATCGTTGCATGCCTTCGAAGCGCATCGCTACTCGGAATCACGCAAATTGATAATGCCGTTGCTGGCACAACTTGAAGGGATTGCACTGATCCATGAAGTTGCTGGGCTCTCGATGTATCGCCTCGGTCGTTGGCAAGATGCTGCAGATCAATTAGAAATCGCACGCGGTGCTGCTGCGGGCGAAGTTACCAATCATCCAGTGCTGGCTGATTGTTATCGCGCTTTGCGTCGTTACGAAAAAGTGACCGAACTTTGGGAAGAACTCAAATTAATGTCACCACCGCCAGGCTTGCTGGCCGAGGGTCGCATCGTTGCGGCGAGTGCACTTGCCGATCAAGGCGAGTTACAGGCTGCAGTTCGAATGATGACGCATGGCACGAGTGATCCGCACAAAGTGCAAGAACACCACCTTCGCGAATGGTATGTGTTAGGTGACCTTTACGACCGAGCCGGGGATGTAGCTGGTGCGCGACGCTTGTTTACCAAGATTCAAAGCAACGACGCATCTTTTGCAGATGTCGCAGATCGCCTTAATACGCTCGGCGAGTAACGTTAAGGGCAATTAGTAGTTGCGGTTACGATGTAGATGTGGACATTTCATCGATACTAAAAGACGATCCGAATTCACTATTAACTCATAAGTGCACGGCGATTCCTAAGTCTCTGTTGACATTACCTGGGCCGACATACATCAGCGATATTGTTTCGCAGACCGATCGCTCACCGGTGGTATTGCGTAATCTTGCCTCGCTTTACAACCACGGTCGCTTGTCGGGCACTGGTTATGTCTCGATCTTGCCCGTTGACCAAGGCATCGAGCATTCGGCTGCGGCAAGTTTTGCTCCAAACATGATGTATATGGATCCAGCAAATATCTGTGAACTCGCCATCGAGGGCGGATGCAATGGCGTCGCCTCAACTTTTGGAGTCTTGGCTTCGGTCAGTCGAAAGTATGCGCATCGCTTGCCGTTTATTGTCAAGTTAAATCACAACGAACTACTTACATATCCGAACCGGTTCGATCAGGTGATGTTCGGTACGGTGCAACAGGCTTACGACATCGGTGCTGTGGGTGTCGGCGCGACAATATATTTTGGTTCGCCAGAATCAACTCGTCAGATACGAGAAGTAGCAGAGGCCTTCGCCGAGGCGCACAAACTCGGACTGTTCACTGTGTTGTGGTGTTATTTGCGCAATAGTGAATTTAAAACCGCCGAAATTGATTATCACGTTTCGGCCGATCTAACCGGCCAGGCCAATCATTTGGGTGTAACGATCGAGGCCGACATCATCAAACAAAAATTGCCGGAGAACAACGGTGGCTTCAACGCGTTCAAAGGCTACGGCAAGACAAACAAGAAGGTCTACGAATCACTTACAACCGACAATCCAATCGACCTAACTCGCTGGCAGGTGGCCAATTGCTACATGGGCCGAGTTGGTCTAATTAATAGCGGCGGAGAAAGCAAAGGTGCGGGCGATCTCGAGGCCGCAGTGCGCACGGCAGTAATTAACAAGCGCGCTGGTGGACACGGGTTGATTTCGGGTCGCAAAGCGTTTCAGCGGCCGATGAACGAAGGCATCAAATTGCTCAACGCAATTCAAGATGTCTACCTTGACGCTGAAATAACTATTGCCTAATAACTATTGCCTAGCCGCTATTCAAGTAAGCGCATTACGAGTCCGGTGCGCAATTTTGGTGTAAAGAAAGTCGACTTGGGTGGCATTAGCAGTCGTTCGTTAGCAGTGCGTTGAATTTCCGTCACGCTGACCGGGCGAATCAATACTCCTGCCGTGTACTTCTGAGTCGCAAGTTGTTCGCGTACTTCGTTTAAACCGTGTTGATATGCAACCTCATGTTGGCAAGTGCGTAAAGCATGTTCGAGTAATGCACTATCCAGTCGGCGCACTCCGGTAAACATTTCCTGTTTCGGTGTGAGTCTTGCGCCTGAGCCATCTGGTGCGACAAGAATCAAATAATTATCCTGCGCCATCTCAGAAATAATACGGTCGGAAATTGTTGCTACCGGTTTCATATCAAATGATTGCGAGAGCACGCTGGTTAAATCAGAATATGTAACGCCAGAGTAGAGACGGTGGATTGCCGCCACGCTCAATTGCTCTTCAACAAGTTCGCTGATGTAAGTAAGAATTGCCTCGGATTGAGATGAAGCGTTTGATCCGTGAGAACTACTTAAAGCGCGTTGCTCATCGCGATATGTTCGACTGATTGCATACCGGTGATGACCATCGGCAATCACCACTGGGTTTTGTGCAACTAACTCGCTAATTTCGGTGCATCGTTTTATATCGTCGACTCTTTCGACACTGTGTACTACACCATCGTGATCGGTCATCGAACCGATAATCTCGCCTGGCTCATCTAGCGCACGGGTTAAACCGCTTGTCAGAGACAAACCCCAGATCGGTGAAAGATTCGACTTAGTCGCACGAGTTAATTCCAAACGATCCGTCTTGGCCTTGGGAGTTGTTTGTTCGTGCGGCAGAACTTCGCGTGAATCTATCTCGTCAATTTTTAATGCACCGATAACTCCGACTGTTTGGCGTGATTTGCCGGAGGCGTCAACGAACGACATGCGATACAAAGTAAAACTCGGAGACTGGTCAACAACTAAAACCCCGGCATTACGCCATTGTTCGAGCCTCTTGGCTGCATTTAGATATGGTTCATCACCCACAGGTAGATCTAGATGGACGATGTTCTTGAGGTGTCGATTTGCCATTTCCGTACGCTGTGAATCGGTTTGCACGTCATATGGTGGGGCGCAAACTTCTGTCAAGTTCAAATCGTTTGCATATCGAAGCGCATGGAAGGGAAGAAATTGAGGCACACTAAAAGGGTGGCACGAACGAGTAACGATCAACAACCTGCGGGGCAGAGTTTTTGAAATCAGTTATTTTGTGTGATCTAGATGGCGTGGTGTGGCTGAGCCATGATCCGATACCAGGCTCTGTTGAAGCGATTACAGCGCTGCGTGCGGCTGGTCACCGGGTTATATTTGTGACGAATAATTCGTATTCGCTTGTCGAATCTCAGGAACAATCGCTAGCCAAGATCGGTCTTCCAAGCGTTGGTGATGTACTCACATCAGCAGGTGCTGCAGCGACGTTACTAAAATCTGGGCAGCGTATTTTGGTGGCAGGTGGTCCCGGCATCGTTGAGGCGGTTGAACACGTTGATGCTGTAGTTGTTGGTCGGACCGATGATGATTTGGATGAGACTAATGCACAAAAAATAGATGTTGATATCGATGCTGTGATCGTCGGGTTTCATAGAACCTTTAATTATCTTTCGCTGCACCGTGCCTCTGCCGCCGTGCGCGCTGGTGCAACGTTGATTGGCACAAATGATGACGCGACATATCCAACTCCGACTGGAGTGATTCCTGGTGGAGGTTCGATACTTGCAGCGATTGCCACGGCGGGTGGTGTTGAGCCGATCGTTGCCGGAAAACCATACGCACCAATGGGAACTCTCGTTCGCCGCGCTCTTGACCGTGAAGATCTCACAGATTGTTGGATGGTCGGGGACCGTTATTCGACTGATGGAGAATTTGCTAAATCCATCGGTGCAAAATTTGCACATGTAACTTCTGGAGTTACGTCTAGAGAACAAGCCGAGTCGCTCCAACTAAAGCACACATTCGAATTGGTGGTCGATAATCTTTTGCAGTTTGCCCGCGATTTAGGTGTCGCCGTTTGAAGCGCGAGCGACTTGATCGTGTGCTCGTGTCTCGTTCTGTCGTCGAGAGCATTGACGAGGCTAGAACTGCGATTGATCAACATCATGTGCATGTGAATGGATCGATCGCAATCTCATATAGTCATCTGGTTGCACCAAGTGATGAAATCCGAGTTGTCGCTAGTCAACGCTATGTAAGTCGTGGTGGACAAAAACTCGAAGCAGCATTGTCGCATTTTGAGATTGATCTAATCGGAAAGCGAGTGCTCGACGCTGGTGCCTCGACGGGTGGATTCACCGACTGCGCTTTGCAACACGGCGCGCGTCAAGTCGTTGCATTAGATGTTGGCCGAAATCTTCTGCACGAACGGCTGATTGGCGATCAGCGAGTCGTTGAAATTAGCGAGACAAATGTTCGCGAGATTGATCAATTAGTTAAAAACAAATTGCCAAATTTTGTTGAGTTATTTGATGTCGTGCTTGCCGACCTTTCGTTCATCTCGTTAGCCGAAGTGATGGCGTCGTTACTGGTCGCTTTGAACACAAACGGCGATCTGATATTGCTCGTCAAGCCCCAGTTCGAGGCATCTCGATTAGAGGCCGACAAGGGTGCTGGAGTAATCACAGACCCCACAATTCATAACAGGGTCTGTCGGGACGTATCCGAGTTAGCAACTCGGTTGGGTTGTTTAGTTAGGGGGATTATCGAGTCGCCAATTCGTGGGCATCAGGGGAATATTGAGTTTTTACTAGTCGCTAAATACACCTGTCCTGCCAACGAATCTGAATAAAGTAGAAGTATGAGTTCTCCGACAAATATTGTCGTCGTTGCGCATCACACCCGCCCCGATGTTGTGCAACTAATTCGCCAAGCACATACCTGGTTAACAGAAAATGGCCATCATTTGTGGATGCCAACAACTGATGCAGTGGCGCTGGGATTAAACGATCTTGCCTCAGACCGTGATCCTCAAGATGCAGATCTACTCGTCAGTCTCGGTGGTGATGGAACTATCTTGCGCTCTGTGCAAATGCTCAATGGTGCCCCAGTGCCGATTTTGGGTGTGAATATGGGAACACTTGGTTATCTAACCGAAATTGATCCTCCAGATTTTATGCGCCGACTCAAAGAGTGGATTGAGAAACGCGAAAGCTCGTCATTCATCATTGATGAAAGAATGTTGTTGTCGGTAACACTTACTCGCGCTGTCGGCGGGCAGTCACTAATTTGGCGCGCTCTTAACGAAGCCGTAATCGAACGTCAGCAATCGGGTCACACCGTGTGGCTGGATGTGACAATTAACCATGAGGTGTTTGCTCGCTATTCGGCCGACGGTGTAATCGTTGCAACACCCACTGGATCAACTGCTTATTCAATGTCTGCTCGTGGTCCAGTTGTCTCGCCTCGTCATCGGGCGATGCTGTTAACACCAGTGTCACCGCACATGTTGTTTGATCGAAGCCTTGTGCTCGGTCCAACCGAAATGCTCAGCATGCAGGTTGTTGGTACGCGCCCAGCTGATCTTGCAATTGATGGTCAACATGTTTGCGACCTCGAACAGGGTGACCAAGTCTCATTTGAGGCAGATAGTTGCACCGCGCATTTTTTGCGTTTCGAACAACCGAAATTCCATCAGATAGTTCGCGCGAAGTTTGGTTTAGGAGACGAATAGTGCTTAGCGAGTTACGGATCGAAAATTTAGGTGTTATCGAACAACTCGAGGTTGTGCTTACCGACGGGTTGACAGCGCTGACGGGTGAAACCGGCGCAGGTAAAACGATGCTTGTCGAGGCGATTAGTTTGCTTGTCGGTGGTCGCGCCGATGCCAGCATTATTCGACCAGGTGCGCAAGAAGCCAGAGTCGAAGGTCGCTTCGTTGATGCTCACGGTGAAGTTGTGCTGGCCAGGGTTGTCCCGCTGGATGGAAGATCACGCGCCTATGTCAATGGTCGGCTCGCGACAGTGTCAAACTTGGTCGAGCAAGGTGCGGCACTCGTTGACCTGCATGGTCAACATGCACATCAAAGTTTGCTTAGCCAGTCAGCACAGCGCGCGGCACTCGACACTTTTGCTGGACTCGACTTAAGCGAATTGCGTGCTGCTCGGGCCCGGATCACCGAACTTGATGCCAACTTGGCCGCAATTGGCGGCGACGAGCGAGCACGAGCCAGAGAAATTGATCTGCTGACGTTTCAAATAGATGAAATTGGATCTGCGGGCCTGTCCGATCCAAATGAAGATCAGATTCTCGAACGCGATGAAGACCTACTGGCAGATGCTGTGGCTCATCGCGAAGCATTGTGGCAGGCAGTGGCAGCACTAACCGAAGATGACGGAGCGGGGGATGGATTAGGTAAGGCGATATCAAGCCTTGGCCATCGAGATGCGCTCGGCGAATTGAGCACGCGGCTGCGTGGTTTGCAAGAAGAACTCAATGATGTTGTTGGCGATTTAAGATCTAAAGCCGAATCCACCGAAGAAAACCCGCAGCGCCTCGAAGAAATCCGTAAACGGCGTCAGTTATTGGTTGATCTCCGCCGAAAGTATGGCGAGACATTGGCCGAAGTAATTTCGTATGGGCAAGAAGTTGCTGAGCGACTCGCCGAGTTGCAAGGCTTCGAAGCCCGCGCCGCGCTATTAGATACTCAGCGCACAGTGGCTTTGGCCAACATAGCAAAAGCGGAAAAAGTAGTTGGGACTAAACGCCGTCAGGCCGCCCCAAAATTGGCCGCTGCCGTTGAGGCTCATCTAAAAACTCTGGCGATGACCAGTGCATCAATGGCGATTACCGTTGGCCAAGACCCAGGCGACGATGTTGTGGTTTTGTTGTCAGCAAACCCAGGCTCGCCATTATTGCCTTTGACAAAAGTTGCTTCGGGCGGCGAACTTGCCCGAACAATGCTTGCATTGCGTCTTGTGCTCACGCAGGCTCCAGGCACACTTGTATTCGACGAAGTTGATGCAGGTATTGGTGGCACCGCAGCCGTGTCCGTGGCCGCAGCGCTAGCCGATCTCGGTCAACGCCATCAGGTGCTTGTCGTAACCCACTTGGCACAAGTCGCTGCGGCTGCGCGGACCCAAGTAAGTGTCACAAAAACCGTTCGCGCCAAACAGACCTATGCGCAGGCTGCGGTAATTCAAGGCGACGACAGAATTGCCGAAATTGCCAGGATGCTCTCGGGTGGGGTGGCTCAAGCCTCGGCAGTCGAACACGCTCGCGACCTGCTGGCGGCTTCGGTTTCCAAGAAGCGACTGGGCTAGACGACAGGTTTAGCCTGGCGCTACGAGATCGCAATTTCAGATATACTTATCTTCCGTCATGGTGTCAACGTGGAGAATATCCACACTTAACTGAATCAGACGGGAGCCCGAAGTGTCAAAGCACGTATTCGTAACGGGCGGTGTTGCAAGTGGACTAGGCAAAGGTCTCACCGCTTCGTCACTTGGTCGTCTTTTAAAAATGCGTGGATTACGTGTGACGATGCAAAAACTGGATCCATACATCAATGTCGATCCTGGAACGATGAATCCGTTCGAACACGGTGAAGTGTTTGTCACCGATGACGGCGGAGAAACAGATTTAGACCTGGGTCATTACGAACGATTTATTGATGAGCCGTTAACCAGAGCCTCCAACGCCACGACCGGTTCGATCTACCAGTCAGTTTTGGCTGCAGAGCGACGTGGAGACTATCTCGGTCGCACGGTACAAGTCATTCCACATGTCACCGACGAGATCAAGCGTCGAATTCGCCGATTAGTTACCGACGAAGTTGATGTTGTAATAACCGAGGTAGGTGGCACAGTTGGCGACATCGAGATTTTACCCTTTCTCGAAGCAATTCGCCAGTTCCGTAACGAGGTTGGTCGAGACAATGTTTGTTATGTGCACGTAACTTTAGTGCCGGTCATTGGCCCAAGCGGTGAACAAAAAACAAAACCGACGCAACACAGCGTCACGGAGTTACGCAGTCGCGGAATTCAACCCGATGTAATCGTTTGTCGCAGTGATGAGCCACTCAGCGATTCTCTGAAACGAAAAATTTCAAGTCAGTGTGACGTCGATAATCGTGGGGTGATTAACGCTGTGGATGTTAAAAATATTTACGAGTTGCCCTTGATATTGCATGACGAGGGCCTTGACACAGTTATTTGCGATGTGCTGCGAATTGAATCGCCAATCGATTTGACTCCATGGCGTGAACTTGTCGCGCGGATCGAAGCATCTGTATCTCCAGTTCGAATCGGGCTGATAGGCAAATATGTAGACCTCCATGATGCATACTTGTCCGTCACCGAGAGTCTCAAACACGCAGGGTTTCACCACGGGGCAAAGGTCGAAGTGGTCTGGATTCAGGCGGAGGATGTGGAAGGTCTGCTTGCTGACGAGCGCATCGGTTCGCTTGACGGCATAGTAATTCCTGGTGGCTTTGGGCCACGAGGAATAGAAGGAAAGATCCGGGCCGCCGAATATGCGCGCGAAAATATGGTTCCGTGTCTTGGATTATGCCTCGGGATGCAGGTGATGACCGTTGAGTTCGCACGAAATGTCGTCGGGCTCACCGACGCAAACTCGACAGAGTTCAACGCCGCAACGCCGCACCCAGTTATCGACCTGATGATTGACCAGCGCGAGGTAACCAACAAGGGCGGGACAATGCGCCTTGGCGCCTATTACGCAGTGTTAGTCCCTGGAAGTAAAGTTGCAAATGCTTATGGCGAGCCGGTTGTCAGTGAACGTCATCGTCATCGTTACGAATTTAATTCGAACTACCGTGCCCGAATCGAAGCCGCTGGATTGCTATGCAGTGGTGCGTCTCCCGATAAGCGCCTGGTTGAGTTCGTCGAACTCGTCGATCATCCGTTTTGGGTTGGTACACAAGCGCATCCAGAATTTAAGAGTCGTCCAGATCGACCACACCCGTTGTTTCGCGAATTAATTGGCGCCGCACTGAAGTTTCGCGCTCAACGTCAAACACAATTGCCAATTGAACCAGCGGATTTTATATCGCGCTAATTCACGCGTCGGAATTTTTAGGCACTCATCGTGACTAAGTTCAGACAGGTTGAGGAGTCACTGATCCACAAAGGTCCAGCGTGGTCGCTGGTGCAAGGCGAGTTTTTAGATCCGAGTGGAACTAAATTTATTCGAACCTTTATGCGCTCACCTGGGGCAGTCGGGATAGTTGCACTCGCCGGAGAGAAAGACTCGCGTGAAGTTGTGCTGGTGCGACAGTATCGACCAGCCTTAGGCATCTCAACTCTCGAAATCCCTGCGGGGCTGCGCGACCTCGAAGGTGAAGATCCGCGCGTCACAGCGCGCCGCGAACTTGAAGAAGAGGCTGGTCTAGTCGCTGCAACAATGACGGACCTTGGCCGACATATTTCGTCGCCAGGTATTAGTAATTCAACGGTGGATTTATTTCTTGCAACTGATCTAACTCAAACGAAAATCGATCGGCACGGTCCGGAGGAACAGTTCATGACAATCGAGTACGTTCCATTTAATCGAGCTATGGCGATGGTTAAAGACGGTGTAATTCAGGATGGAAAAACAATCATCGGCCTATTCTTAGTGGCGACTATGGCAAATACGTATATTTAGAAGTATGGCTGCTGATCCACTCGACACGTTT
>JABMNW010000095.1 GCA_013204455.1 Acidimicrobiaceae bacterium | reverse complement strand
GGCAATGCCCGCCCATCGTCCAGACATCTCAATAGACCTTGCCTCGCTGACCCCCGATCAGCAAGACGCCGTCTTGCACCAGAGTGGACCGTTACTAGTTATTGCTGGCGCCGGTTCGGGCAAGACTCGTGTGTTGACACATCGCGTGGCGCACCTCATTTCGCGTGGTACGCATCCGATGCGAATTTTGGCGATCACATTTACAAATAAGGCAGCCGGAGAAATGCGAGACCGGGTTGAGGCATTAGTTGGCAAAGTCGCCGAAAAAATGTGGGTCAGTACCTTCCATTCGGCGTGTGTACGGATTTTGCGAATGCAGGCCGAGCAGATTGGATTTCCAAAAACATTTTCTATCTATGACCAAGACGATTCGCGGCGACTAATCGGTTACGTAATTCGCGACATGGGACTGGACGCAAAACGTTTTCCTGCGCGGGGGGTGCAGGCACGCATCAGTTTGTGGAAGAACGAACTGATCTCACCATCTGATGCAGCATCGTTGGCCGAAAATGCCTTCGACACAAAATACGCAGAGGTATATCGTGAATATCAGTCGCGTCTTGTTAAAGCAGGAGCGATGGATTTTGATGATCTGTTGCTCAACACCGTAAAACTTTTTCGCCAATATCCAGACGTCTTGGCGCAGTATCAACAACGCTTCGAACATATTCTAATCGACGAGTATCAAGACACGAACATGGCTCAAAACGAAATTGTTTTGATGTTGGCTGCTTCGCACCACAACGTTTGCGTCGTTGGAGACACAGATCAATCGGTTTATCGATTTCGTGGCGCGGATTTTCGTAATATTCTGCAGTTTGAAACTGCGTTTCCAGAGGTCACAGTTGTCGTACTCGCGCAAAATTACCGCAGTACACAAACAATTCTGGATGCCGCCAATGCGGTAATCACAAACAACCAAGCGCGCAAGCCCAAAGAGTTATGGACCGATCTTGGACCAGGTGATCGCATTGTGCGCTATTACGCCGACGACGAATACAACGAAGCCAACTGGGCGATTTCCCAGATTAAGCAAATGCATGTAGCAGATGGGCGCGAATGGCGCGATCTGGCGATCTTTTATCGCACCAACGCGCAAAGTCGCGTGCTCGAAGAAAGTCTGATGCACGAGGGTGTGCCATACAAAGTAATCGGTGGAACACGGTTCTACGATCGCCGCGAAGTAAGAGACGCCCTTGCTTATATTCGTTGTGCGGCAAATCCGCTCGACGAGGTCAGCCTCAAGCGAGTACTAAATGTGCCAAAACGTGGTGTCGGCGAGACCAGCATGGATCGCCTTGATGCATTCGCCGCAAAACAGCAGATTTCGTTTGCTCTCGCGCTACGACGTACGAGCGAGGCTGGTGTTGGTGGCGTTGGAGCAAAGGGCATTGCATCGTTCGTGGCTTTGATCGACGACTTAGAGTCGCGCTTAGATCAGGGCCCAGGTGCTGTATTGCGCCACGCATTAGAAGCAAGCGGATATATTCAGGAACTTGAAACGCAAGATACTGTCGAGTCGGCAGGGCGGCACGAAAACTTGGCCGAACTTATTGGGTTTGCCAGCGAATTTGTTCAGGTCGATGAATTTCTCGAGCGAATTGCTCTCGTCGCCGACACTGACCAGATTGATTCAGACAACCACGTAACGCTGATGACACTGCATGCGGCAAAAGGCCTTGAGTTTCCTGTTGTGTTTATCGTCGGCATGGAGGAAGGAATCTTTCCGCACAGTCGTGCACTTGCCGATCAAGTTGAACTCGAAGAAGAACGTCGCTTGGCCTATGTCGGTATCACACGAGCCAAAGAGCGTTTACTTGTGTCGCACGCCTGGAGTCGCAACTTGTATGGCTCGACACAGTACAACCCACCGTCACGATTTTTGAATGAGATACCGTCCGAGTTGTTACAACGAGAGGGCAGCATTGATTCTGGTGCTGACGAAGGTCGCGGAAGTTACCGTCCACGGATTGAATGGACGCGCGCCACCGTTCCAAAGTATCGCCGCGCCAGTGACACAACTAGTGCACCTTTTGGTGTCACGTCTAATGTCATGTCTAGTCTAAAAGTTGGCGATGATGTCGACCACCCGTCGTTTGGTGAAGGAGTAATCATCAACATTCGTGGCACAGGAGAATCTGCTGAAGCAACCGTAGAGTTTGTTGATCACGGCACCAAACACTTGGCACTGGCTTGGGCTCCGCTAAAAAAATTAACTAGTTGATTAACTAGTTGATTTGCTAGTCGGCGCGTAAATCAATCAGCAAAGTTATTGAGTTTTCGACAATTGGTCGGACATCTTTTGGTCGCTGCAATTCTTCGACAGCAAGTATCCGACCGTCGCAATCTGTAAAGTTTCGCGTTTTTTTGATGTGCTCAACCAAGCACGACTCGTTGCGGTCTGCTGGAAAAGCGTAGTAAACCTGCCAGCCCTTGGCTGGGTCGCTTCCGGTGTGGTCAATCACGATGGAGCGTCTTCCGCTTGCGTCGCGTAAATCTGGATAGAGAATCGGTCCACCTAGATCGACAGTTTTAGCGATTTCTTTGACCGGACCGATCGCAAACGTTTGCGAAATTGTAGCTGGTTGGTTTTCGCGACGACTAGTTGAATAATTGGCCAGCATCCAAGTGACTCCGAATAACAAAGCAAAGCCACTGATACCGCCAACGACTGGCAACACGGCGCGAGCCAGTGGCGATGTGAACTCGATGCGACCCATGTCGTAAGGTTAATAAGTCGTGAAACGCAATTATCGAGTCGTCGTTGCAAAACCTGGACTAGATGGCCATGATCGAGGAGCCAAGACGATCACCCGTGCCCTGCGTGATCATGGCTTTGAAGTTATCTACACAGGGTTGCATCAGTTACCCGAGCAAATCGCCGAAACTGTTTTGCAAGAAGATGCTGATGCTGTCGGCTTATCGCTGCTTTCAGGAGCACATTTAACTTTGTTTCCGCGTGTGATGGAGGAACTACGCAGTCGAAAACTCGGTGAGGTTTTGATTTTTGGTGGTGGCGTTATCCCAGAGGCGGATGTAGCTGTTCTTAAGCAGCAAGGTGTCGGCGAAATTTTTGGCCCTGGTTCATCACTGACTGACATCGCCAAGTGGTTAGAGTCGGCACTCGACGCACGCGAAACAGGATCTTAAGTGGACTTATTCGAATATCAGGGTAAACAATATTTTGCGCGATACGGCATAGCTGTATCGGCGGGCGGTGTAGCGATGACTGTTGACGAGGCAGTAGCGCAAGCGCAACTCGCGGAGTATCCAGTTGTGATCAAGGCACAAGTGCAAGTTGGCGGTCGCGGTAAAGCTGGCGGTATAAAACTGGCGAACAACGCCGATGAAGTGCGCACACATGCAAAGAATATTCTCGGCATGGATATCAAGGGTCACATCGTTAAGCGCGTCTGGGTTGAACATGCGTCCGACATCGCCGAGGAGTACTACGCATCGTTCACACTTGATCGTTCCGCCAAACGACATTTGTTGATGCTCTCAGCACAAGGCGGTATAGAGATCGAGCAGATTGCGGTTACGGATCCGACAGCGATTGTAAAGTTACATGTCAACCCAATCGAAGGCTTAAGTCTTGACACGGCCCAACGTGCTGCTATTGATGCGCGAATTCCAGAAAAGGCCGTATCTGGCGTCGCGGCGATGCTCGTAAAACTTTACGAGTGTTTCACCAAAGGTGATTGTGATCTCGCCGAGATTAACCCGCTAATTCTCAAGCCAAATGGCGAGGTGCATGCTCTTGATGCGAAAGTTACTTTGGACGACAACGCAGCATTTCGTCACCCTGAGTGGGAGGAATATCGCGCGACCGAAGAACTTGACGATCGCGAGCGATTGGCACGCGAGAAGAATCTGCAATACATCGGCTTAGATGGCACCGTTGGAATTATCGCTAACGGCGCTGGTTTGGCGATGAGCACACTTGATGTTGTCAATCAGGTTGGTGGGGAAGCGGCGAACTTCTTAGATATTGGCGGTGGCGCAAATGCCGAACTAATGACGTCAGCACTTGAAGTGATCAACTCGGATACGAAAGTGAAGAGTATTTTCATCAATATCTTTGGCGGCATTACCCGCGGTGACGAAGTGGCTAAGGGCATCGTCGAAGCGATGAAGCGCGTCAAACTTCGCGCACCGATCGTGATTCGCCTAGATGGCACTAATGCCAGCGAAGGCCACGAGATAATCGCCAATGCTGGCATTCCAGAATCCCAGTTAATCTCGCGACCAACAATGCTTGAAGCAGCGCGAGCCGCGGTCGAACTTGCGGGAAGGGAATAGAGGTCATGGCAATTTTCGTTAACGAAAATACAAAAGTTCTTGTCCAAGGACTAACGGGCGGTCAAGGACGATTTCATGGATTGCGTAATCGTAGTTACGGAACACAAGTTGTGGCTGGTGTAACCCCAGGTAAGGCCGGTCAAGATGTCGAGGGTATTCCCGTGTACGACACAGTCGAAGCCGCGGTTGCCGCAACTGGCGCAACAGCATCGTTTATTGCAGTGCCACCCAAAGCGGCACCTGCCGCGATTCTCGAAGCAGCACGCGCTGGGATTGGTTTTGTGGTGTGCATCACCGAAGGTGTGCCAGCACAAGATGAAGCACGTGTGTTTGCAACATTGCAACGCGATTTTCCAAAGACACGATTGCTTGGACCGAACTGTCCAGGAATTATTTCCCCTGGTAAATGCAACATTGGTATTACCGCTGGAGAAATTGCTGCGCTGCCAACCAGGACTGGCCCAAACGTCGGAATCGTTTCGCGCTCAGGCACGTTGACTTATCAGGCGCTGTACGAACTCAAGCAATTAAAAATTGGTGTCAGCACTTGTGTCGGCATCGGTGGAGATCCAGTGCCAGGAACTTCATTTGTAGATTGTCTGGCCGAGTTCCAATCCGATCCAGAGACGCATGCGATCATCATGATCGGCGAAATCGGTGGTTCTGCCGAAGAAGAAGCAGCCGAGTTCATCACTACGCATGTAACGAAACCGATGAGTGCATATATCGCAGGTGTCACAGCGCCCGCAGGCCGGAAAATGGGACATGCAGGCGCGATTGTTTCTGGTGGTAAAGGCACTGCCAAAGGCAAGATGGATGCACTTCACATCGCAGGAGTGAAGATCGGGCTGAACCCAACCGAAGCGTGTGAACTAATGGCACAGATTGTTCGTGGTTTGTAGAACTCGCACAGCCGAGCCTGCAAAAACCGTAGAATTTTGGTGCTCGTAACGAGCAGAAACTATTTATGAAACGCACTGAACTAATGCCATATATGCCATCTCTGGATGGCCTTCGCGCATTGTCGGTGCTCGCGGTAATTGTTTTCCATGCCAACAAACTTTGGCTTCCTGGCGGCTTTCTCGGTGTTGAAGTTTTCTTTGTCATCAGCGGATATTTAATCACGCTGTTGTTGCTTGCCGAAACTGAGCAATACGGTTCTGTGAGTTTGAAGCAGTTCTGGTTGCGTCGCGCAAGAAGATTGTTGCCAGCACTTTGGGTTGTCGTGCTTGGTGTGATTGTCTTCGCGTCGTTGTTTCAACGCGAGATACTCGGCACATTACGTGGCGATGTGGCCGCGGCAATGTTGTACGGCTTCAATTGGTTTCAAGTTTGGGTTGGCACAAGTTACTTCACATCATTCGAGTTTGTCCCGCTACGTCACTTGTGGTCGCTGGCAGTGGAGGAGCAGTTCTATCTTGTCTGGCCATTAGTAATGCTTGTTGTCGCAAAACTTGGTAGGCGCAAGTTACCGCTCGTTGGCGTCGTATTCTTCGGACTTGCTGTAGCAGTTGCCGTGCATATGGGCATGACTTATCGACCAGGCACGATCGCCACGCTCGACGAAACACCAGGCCAGTTCATGTCTCTTTTTGGTCGCTCCGTTTCGCGTGTTGATTTTCTGTTTCTTGGAACTCTCACACGCTCTAGTGGTTTATTGCTCGGTGCAGCTTTGGCAATTTGGTGGCGACCATGGTTGCTCGGGCGGTCCAGAGTCGGCACACGCGGAAAGTTATTTGACTTCATCGGTTTTGCTGGCTTGGCTGCGCTTGGTTTGATGATGTGGAGATTTCATACCGTTATTGAGGGGACCGAGACGGGCACAGTTGGCTACGACCTCTTGTTCCGCGGTGGGTTCTTTCTCGTTGATCTGGCGAGCGTTGCGGTGATTGCTGCAGTGGCACATCCAACGGCGACACTCATTTCGCGATCTCTTGGGACTCCTGTTTTGGTTTGGCTTGGTCGTCGTTCATATGGCTTTTATCTAATTCACTGGCCAGTGTTTCAGTTTTATCGACGCTTCGCGGGCAAGGGTCTGACACCCTACGAGTTTGTTGTGCTGGTGTTATTCGCTCTTGCCCTCACCGAGTTGAGTTTTCGCTATGTTGAAACTCCTGTTCGGCGCGGCGCCGTTTCTTTATGGTGGAAGCGGTTTCGTGAGCCAGTTTTTGGCGCGGCCCACGCCAAGCGTCAACGCACGATCGTGCTCGTGGCAATAGCGGCGTTGTTACCAGCATTCGCTGTTGTCAGTCTTGCTACTGGGCCAGTGCAACTTGATGAAATCGCGCAAAATCTTTCGATCAATCAAGAAAATGTTGTTGACGTTCTTGGTCAGTCCGAAAATAGTTCTGAAAGTACTGCATTGCCACAAGTAGCATCGACAATTGCTGGTCAGTTAGTTACTACAAATACGACACTTGATGGCCTGGTAATTGATGTTTTAGCAATCGGCGACTCGGTAATGCTCGGCGCAGCCAATGTTTTAACCGAGCGTGGGATCACAGTTGACGCTGTCAAGAGCCGCCCATTTCGTCAAGCGCTTGAGATTGCCAACTTTATGAAATCCGTCAATCGTCTCGGCTCGGTTGTGATAATTCATCTCGGCACCAACAACACCGTCGATGAAACAACACTTGACGAAATTATGGTGCCACTAAAAGATGTGCCACTCGTGTTATTCATAACAGTTCATGTGCCAAGCGAAGTTCGGCAAAATACGAATAACCGGCTAATCAACGAGTTGCCGGCACGCTACGAAAACGTCAAAGTTCTGGATTGGTTTGCCGTCGCGCAGGCCCACCCGGAGTATCTCTACAGTGACAAGACGCACATCAGACTAGTGGGACAGCGTGTCTACGCCGACTTGATTATGCAAGCAATTGGTCGCCCCTAATTCTGCAAATAAAATAGCTCTGCCAATAAATAGTTTTGCCAATAAGATAATCCCGCATGACAACACCAGTTCGAGTTACGGTCACGGGCGCCGCCGGCCAAATTGGCTACGGAATTTTGTTTCGGATCGCATCCGGTCAAATGCTTGGCGCGAACACACCAATAATTTTGCAACTGCTCGAAGTAACTCCAGCGCTTGGCGCACTCAACGGGGTAAGGATGGAACTCGAAGATTGCGCCTATGCACCACTTGTGGATGTAGTTACAACTGATGACGCCGATGTCGCCTTCGGTGATACGGACATTGCGTTACTGATTGGTGCGATGCCACGACGCGATGGCATGGAGCGCGCCGACTTGCTGACAGCTAACGGTGGCATCTTCAAACCACAAGGTCGAGCCATTGCGGAAAATGCCAAGAAAAATGTCAAAGTTTTAGTTGTCGGTAACCCGGCCAACACCAATGCTCTGATCGCGATGAGCAACGCATCAGGCATTGACCCCAGGCAGTTCACGGCGATGACACGCCTGGATCACAACCGCGCAGTGGCGCAACTTTCCCAACGCCTCGGCAAACCAGTTACAGCGGTTAAAAAGATGACGATTTGGGGAAATCATTCAGCGTCGCAATATCCAGATCTTTACAACTGCGAAGTTGATGGCGAGAATGCCGCCTCGCTGGTTAACGATGAGGCGTGGATCCGTGACACCTTTATTCCAACAGTTGCCAAGCGCGGTGCAGCAATTATTAAAGCGCGCGGGTTATCTTCGGCTGCATCTGCGGGCACTGCAGCCATGGAACATGTGCGAAATTGGGTGCAAGGCACACCGGTCGACGATTGGGTGAGCATGTGTATTCCGTCTGATGGCAGTTATGGCGTTCCACAAGGTTTGATTTCGTCTTTCCCGTGCACATGCCAAAATGGTGAATACAAAATCGTGCAAGGCTTGCCAATAAATGACTTCAGTCGCAAGATGATTGACGCGTCGGTTGCCGAACTAATTGATGAACGCGACGCCGTACGTGGACTTGGCTTAATTTAGTAACAGTCTAGAAATTGGTTAGCGCATTTACAGCGCTAAAGACAACGTCAAGTGCGACGAATAACGGTTGAGTAGCGATGACTTTTTCGTGGTCACCCTTAAATCTAATTTTTCCGCTGATAAAAGCTTCCTGTGCGTTGATCTTGCCAGTTGCGACACCAACTGCAGTTTGCCAATCCTGAGTGAAGGCGATGTCAGAAACCAATGCTGGACCAGCAGCAAAATTCACTACTCCGTCGCGCGACTCCAAGTGATAAGTGACATCTCCGTGCGGAGTACCAGTAACTACTTGTGTTACAGCAATGGCATTGTCACGCGCCACCGTAGCAATCGCGTTACTTAATTTGATGCCAGACGCAACTGCGTCGATCCACTCCTGACTGAGATAATCGACGCGCGCTGACATTCTATTTTGCAATTTCGTATCAGTTACGCAATAATCATACTTACGGTCTTGCGACGCGAAATACCGATTGCCACAACCAGAATTGCCAGTGCCACGCCAGCAATGCTAAGGCGAGCCGTGTCGTTGTCTTGCAAGTTGATGATCGCTGGCAATATCAACAGCGCCACCAGATTCATCACTTTGATCAGCGGGTTGAGCGCTGGACCGGCGGTGTCTTTGAATGGGTCACCAACGGTGTCGCCGATCACGGCTGCTTTATGTGCGGCAGAACCTTTGCCGCCATGGTGACCGTCC
>JABMNW010000094.1 GCA_013204455.1 Acidimicrobiaceae bacterium | reverse complement strand
GCATCGTCATACGTTTTTAGGCTACGGCTACTCGCCGCCTTTCTGCACATAACTCTTGACGAAGTCTTCAGCATTTGTTTCCAAGACATCATCGATTTCATCAAGTAGATCATCCAACTCGGCTTTTAACTTCTCGCCCTGCATAGCCGGTTTCGCTACTGGTTTTACTTCCTGAGCGGGAAGAGTTTTGGATCTAGTTGATCCAGATTTTTGCTTCTGAGTTCTTTCAGGCATGATCGCACCATAGCGAATTCCATGCCCGTTTTAAAAATCGTGAGCCAATCATTAATTGCTTGGTCTAAAGCTTGATGGCGAAACTTCATCCCCAAGGGCACTAATTAACTCAGCCGGCGTCACACAACGATCTAGCAGTTCTTTGGTCAGTGCCATCGTGCCTCGTAGCGGCTCCATCATCGGAATCCTGCGTAGTGGATCTTTGCCTATATCAAAAACAATGCTGTCCCAATTTGCCGCAACTACATCCCGTGGCCACTTTTCAAGACACCTCCCACGAAAATAAGCGCGGGTTGTTTCTGGCGGCGTGGTGATTGCAGATTGCACCTGCTCGGTTGTCACGAGCGTCTCAAGCCCACTACGAAGTGCTAAACATTTCTCGGACCGCATGTCGTGGTACTGCAAATCCACTGCCTTCAACCGTGCATCGTTGCTACCCAGACTATGTCTAACCGCGAGTCCGTCGACGATTCGTTTTTTTGCAACCCAGTCAACAATGTGTGCAACGCTTAATGGATCGTTCTGCAATCCCTCAAGCACTTCGCGCCACTTTTGCAGAATTAATTCGCCTTGTTCTTCCCCGACTGACTCAAGTCCATATGTTCTTGCATATTGCTCGGCTTGCTGATAGAGCGACTCTTGAATTTCTAACGCCGTGAGTAGTTTGCCATTTTTAAGAACAATCGTTTGTCTTAGTGTCGGGTCATGGCTAACTTGACGAATCGCCGAAACTGGATTGTCGATCAGTAGATTTTCTGGAATCTGATCGTCCTCAATCATCGCTAATAAAATCGCGGTGGTTCCAAGTTTCAAAAATGTTGCAACCTCACTCATGTTGGCATCACCGACAATCACATGAAGACGGCGATATTTTGTCGGGTCGCAGTGTGGTTCGTCTCGAGTGTTGACGATTGGCCGCTTAAGTGTGGTCTCTAATCCAATCTCTTCTTCGAAAAAATCAGCGCGCTGGCTCAATTGGTACGCAACGGAGGTACTTTTTATTGACTCAACCTCACATCCAACCTTTCCGGCACCACAGTAAACCTGTCGAGTTACAAAGTGCGTTGTGATCAAAGCCGCCATCTTGCCAAAGGATAAGTTTCGATCCAACAGGTAGTTCTCGTGGCATCCGTAACTGTTACCCTTGCCGTCAGAATTGTTTTTGTAGGCGATCAGTTCGGCACCTTCTGGCAAAAAGCCAATTGCCGAACGCATACTCTGGCGGATGATTTCTTCGCCTGCGCGATCATAAACAACTGCCTCATCAACGAATCGACATTCTGGAGTTGACACCTCGGGATGTGCGTGATCAACGTAATATCTCGCGCCATTTGTCAATACGGTGTTTACGAGATGCATCTCAATTTCTGGCGGAAAGAGATCATCCTGAGAAAAACCGCGCGCATCGGTGCCAGGTTGCTCGGCATCAAAATCCCAGCCGATGCTCTTGTCAAATCGACCAACATAAGCATTAATAAGTAACGACGATGCCGTCACGGCACTTAAATCGATACCTTTGGCGATAATTCCGTACTCGGTTTCGATACCGCAAATTTTTGGAATACTCAACGAAACCTCAGAGGTATTGACCAGTCGCTGTTTTTTCGATTGCACGCCCGCCTGTTGTTGAGTCTCGATCGTCTGTGACAAGTGTGCGAATAAAGACGATTCGTTCACCTTTTTTACCAGATATTTTGGCCCAGTCATCGGGATTTGTCGTATTTGGCAGATCTTCATGCTCCTTAAATTCTTGACGAATTGACATCGTTAAATCCTCAAGTCGTATTCCGCGTTCGCCGCCGGCAATAACTCGTTTGATTGCCAGTTTCTTGGCCCGACGAACGATGTTTTCGATCATTGCACCAGAAGCAAAGTCCTTAAAAAACATCACATCCCGGTCACCATTTTGATAGGTCACCTCGAGAAATCTGTTGTCGTCATCTTGGCGATACATCTCGGTGACGGTCGCGGCGATCATTGTCGTTACCGCCTGCTCGATGTCACCAGAGTTGCGATCAATTTCGGAAGCCGAAATCGGCACCTCGGTGGTTAGGTATCGCGCAAATATTTGTCGGGCTGCATCAGCGTTTGGTCGATCAATGCGAATCTTTACGTCGAGACGGCCAGGTCGCAAAATAGCTGGGTCAATTAGGTCTTCTCGATTCGTCGCTCCGATAACGATGACGTTACGCAGACCCTCGACACCGTCAATCTCGGCTAGCAACTGCGGCACGATTGTGGATTCCATGTCTGACGAAATTCCTGTGCCGCGTGTGCGGAACATTGAGTCCATCTCATCAAAAAATACGATTACGGGCCAACCCTCTTCGCTCTTCTCACGAGCCCTTTGAAAGACCAGCCGAATTTGTCGTTCGGTTTCGCCAACATACTTATTGAGAAGTTCTGGACCCTTAATGTTGATGAAATAACTCCGAGCCTTTTCACTTCCATTGGCTTGGGAGACTTTTTGCGCGAGGCTGTTTGCTACGGCTTTAGCGATCAGCGTTTTGCCGCAACCTGGTGGACCGTAAAGCAGGATGCCCTTTGGAGCCGGCAACTGGTGTTCTGCAAACAATTCACTGTAAAGATATGGAAGCTCCACAGCATCGGCAATTTGCTCTATCTGTGAATCCAATCCACCGATATCGGCATACGAG
>JABMNW010000093.1 GCA_013204455.1 Acidimicrobiaceae bacterium | reverse complement strand
TCAAGTGGGAAATGTTTGCCAGTGTCATCGCTCCAGCGACCTGGTCCTACCGCTACAACGGTGCCTTCCTGAGGCTTTTCCTTGGCGGTATCTGGGATGACGAGGCCTGACGCGGTGGTCTTTTCAGCTTCGTTTGGCTTGACCACAATGCGGTCATCAAGAGGCTTTAGGTTCATGTGATTTTCCTTCTTTTGTGACGGGGATTTTCGGTTAGCACTCGAACAGTGCGAGTGCCAATGCTATTGACAAACCGCTATTTTTCCAACCAGTTTCAGGATTGCAGGCTGGCAAGATCTATGCCACATTGTTCAATCAGGCTCGTTAGTAAGGCCACCGGCAGGCCGATTACCGTGCTGAGATCGCCAGTTACTGCCACAACTAAAGCGCTTCCATGGCCCTGCACGGCATAGGCCCCAGCCTTACCTAGCGATTCGCCTGTGCCGAGATACCAGTCGAGTAATTCATCGGTAAACACGCGCATCGTGACCGATGCAGTTTCAACACCACCTAGACAGTGTCCGTCGTAGCGAACACTTACAGCCGTGTGCACATTGTGTGTGCGATTGGATAATTGACTGGTTAGTCGAGTTAGCATCGCTCGCGCCTCATCTAAATCTTGTGGCTGACCAAAAATTTCGCCGTCTAGTTCGACTGTTGTGTCGGCGGCAATGACTACACAGAGTTGCGGATGTCGTTTAGCAACTAAGTCGGCTTTAGCAGCCGAAATTCTTTGCACATACCCCAGTGCTGCTTCTTTCGTGTGTGGAGTTTCGTCAATATCCGGTGGATCAATTACGAAATCGATTCCGAGTTGTTGCAAAATATCTTTTCGGCGTGGCGAGCGAGATGCCAAGACAACACGACTAGTCATGAAATACCGGTCACGAAAAACTAGTCACGAAATACTAGCCACCATTAATATGCGTCAAAAGTGCATCATCTGGTGCGACTAAGTCATCCAAAGTTTCAAGAAACCCATGAGGTAGTACGACATTGATTGGCCCGTTGCTGTGACCGCGAACAAAACGCTCGCCGCCTTCAACAATCTGCGCATTAGCGTCGCATAGCGCAGCGAGTTCGTGCAACTCTGCAATGCTCTCAGCTTCGCTGAATCGCTTGCGCAACTCTCCGCCAACTGGATATCCAGTTAGATACCAGCCAGCATGTTTGCGAAATTCGCGAATGCCTCGGCCGGGTGGAAAGTGCGCCACAAGCGCAACAGCATGCCGCACCATCACATCAAGCACCCAACCAAGCAACGGTGTAGCAGGAATCGGCTCACCGTTGAACGCGGCAACTAGATCTCGAAAGATCCACGGCTTACCCAAACATCCGCGACCAATTACAACACCATCACAGTTAGTCACGCGCATCATCTCGAATGCATCGCGCGCTTCCCAAATGTCGCCGTTGCCTAATACGGGAATATCGGTAACTGCATTTTTTAATTCGGCGATTGCTTCCCATCTGGCGAACGGTGCATAGTGTTGTTGCGCTGTCCGGGCGTGCAAAGCAATTGCAGATACGCCGGCTTCTTGGCAGATTAGGCCTGTGTGAATATAAGTTAGAAGATCGTCATTTACTCCCATGCGAAACTTGCAAGTTATTGGAATATCAAATGCGGCGGCGGTACGCACGGCGGTTGTGACGATTTCGCGTAATAGGTTTCGCTTTAGCGGTACTGCTGCGCCTCCCCCACGGCGGGTGACCTTTGGTGCTGGACAACCAAAATTTAAATCAATGTGATCAACTGCGTTGCGTCGACCAAGTTGATTGATCGCACTAGCCATGATCGTTGGATCACTGCCATAAAGTTGCAAACTGCGAAACGTCTCATCAGCAGAGAATGTGATCATCGCTTCGGTCTTTGGATTTTTATAAACAAGCGCCGCGGCCATAATCATTTCGTTTACATAAACGAGATCAGGTCCGAACTCACGACAAAGCGTTCGAAATGGTTGATTGGTTACTCCGGCCATCGGCGCCAACACGACAGGTGGCCAAATGCTCTGTTTGCCCAACTGCAGTGGCTTGGTCGAGACGAGATTATTCATCAGATTGCGCAAGTCAATCCGAGATTTGGATATGCGCCAGCATCCAAACTTGTTGGGCCACTTAGGCGCAGGCGGTACCAGCCGGCGGATGCAATCATCGCAGCATTGTCGGTACACATTGCCAGTGACGGTAACACCACTCGAAAATCTTTACGCGCACAAGCAGTCGATATTTCGCTTCGGAGTAACGAATTCGCAGCCACTCCTCCGCCGAGAGCTACTGTGCGAGCGCCAAGATGTTCGGCGGCACGCAGAGTTTTAGCAACCAGGACATCTACAACCGCTGATTGAAATGATGCGGCGACATCTGCTGTTGCCACAGATGGAAATTTACGAACATGATTGATTACTGCAGTCTTTAAACCGCTGAATGAGACATCTAAGCCATCGTTAATCATTGCCCGCGGAAAATTAATCGCCTTGGCATCTCCGAGGTGTGCTTGCGCATCAATTGCAGGTCCGCCCGGATATCCGAGACCTAAAAATCGTGCAACTTTATCGAACGCTTCGCCAGCCGCATCGTCACGAGTTCGACCAACTATTTGATACTGGCCGTGTTCGCGTACCTCGACAAACATCGTGTGTCCACCAGAGACGAGCAACACCAATAACGGAAACTCAACATTTGCATCGTCCAACATTGCCGCATAGAGATGCGCTTCAAGATGATTTACGCCAACAAATGGAACATCTAAAACGAGAGCCAGCGACTTGGCTGCCGAGACTCCAACTAGCAATGCACCAACGAGTCCTGGCCCAACTGTGGCGGCAACAGCATCGATACGGTTAAATCCAATGCCTGATTTTTGTAGCGCTTGATCAATTACCGCAGTGAGTGCTTCAAGGTGCGCGCGACTGGCAATCTCGGGCACGACTCCACCGAATCGGGCATGAATCTCGAGTTGAGAAGCCACAACCGACGACAACACATCGCGTCCGCCCATCACGACAGCGGCTGCTGTTTCGTCACAACTTGTTTCGATACCAAAGACGACACTGGACGAACTAACTAGTTCGTCAAATGATGAACTTGTCAGTTCATGTGTACTCATAGCCGACTACGTTCGATCTCGCGCAGACGACTGGCGAATGCAACTTCTTGAACTCCAGAACACCACATCACAATTGCATCATCACGGCTCTCGTAATACTTTTTGCGAACACCAGCAGGTGCGAAACCGAATCGTGTATACAAATGTTGCGCCGACAGATTCGTATGTCGGACTTCAAGAGTCATCGCTGCACAGCCCCGCCGAAGTGCTTCCCACGCAAGATCTAATAGCAATTCTGTGGCGATGCCGCGTTGGCGCCACAACGGATGCACCGCGAGGTTGGTTACATGCGCATCATTTTCGACATACAGCAAACCACCGTAGCCAACGATTTCTTCGGCGATAGTGGCGACAAGATAATGACGTTTTCCGGCGCGCGCCTGCTCGAGTTCTTCGACGAATACTCGCGCCGTCCACGGGCGAGGATAGACCTGCTGTTCGATCGGCATGATGTTACGAATATGCGCTCGGCGCATCGGCTCGATTATTAACAGCGGCGCTGAAATATCGCCGGTTTCCGGCGACTTTTGGCGGACGAAACGATCCAGAATGCTCATGTCGCAAACCGTGTTTGCTCAGACCGTGTTAGCCAATTTATTTCGGCATCAGGTGCCCGCAAATAAAGCGCTTGCAGTTCGCCTGCGGTTTGCCATTCCTCAAGCAACGCGCGTTCGGCGGCAACTAGCGCCAACACGGTTGCGCTTGGTTGTGCAAGTTGCTCGCTTGCCCATTCGATTGATAAACCAGTTTCCTCGAGAGATTGAGCCATTGCCGTTTGATAACGCAAAGCGCCATTACCCACAATCAGCGTCGCTTGACCGCGATCTACTAGGTCGACAATGCAGTCGCTAACTGTGCCAACGACAGGCGGTTTAACTTCAACACAGGTTGAATTGTCATTGCGATACATCGCCCAATAGAGTTCGCCGCGACGCGCATCAATCGTCGCCAACACAACACGCTCGGTCGTCGAAACAGATCTAGCCAGCACATCCAGACTCGAAATACCAACAATTGGTACATCGAGTGCCTGCGAAATTGTTTTAGCAGTAGCAATACCCACACGCATTCCTGTAAACAATCCGGGACCGACGTCGACACTGACGACATCGATCTCTCTTAGTGAAATATCTGCCTGTTTGCAGACATTCTTTATCATTGGTGCAAGCAACTCGACATGACGACGATCACTAGATACATGGGCGCTCGCCAGCAACTTCTTGCCGTTCGCGATCGCCACACTTACTGCGCCAGTGGCGGTGTCGATCGCGAGAATAATCATTTGAGTTCAGCCTCGCACCGATTTAGTAAACATCGTGCCAAGTACTTCGCTCAGGCGCGACCACCGACTTACCCATTGATTGCCACGAGGAACTATCTCGACTGTTCTCGACTCGGTTGCATTCACATCTGTGGCATGGGTAAAACGAATTATCAATGCATCTCCCAACTCGTCCCCAACGACATCGCCCCACTCGACTACCACGATTCCGCCAGTCTCTTGCAATTCATCTAGACCAAGATCGGCAAGTTCTCCAGTTCGCTCAAGTCGATACAGATCGGCGTGATGCACAGCCATCCGACCTGAGCCGTAATTGTGCAACAAGTTAAAAGTTGGCGATGTAATCGGATCTGTCACGCCAAGCGCACGTCCAAAACTTTGCACAAATGTCGTCTTGCCTGTGCCCATCTCACCTGCCAGAACGATCATGTCACTTGGCCGCACATCTGACGCAATGGCTTGAGCCAGACGAGCAGTGTCGTCTACCGAGGCGAGAAATAATTCCATAATAATTAGTTAGTCGTGTTGATGTAGTGACGCGGGAGCCGCACGTTAAGACCACAGACAATCTCGTAACCGATCGTATCGAGTTTTGTCGCAATCTGATTAGCGGTAATCGTCTCGTTGCCTTGCGCGCCGAGCAGCACGGCTTCATCGCCGATCGCAATACTTGCATCGCCACAATTAATCATCAACTGATCCATCGTTACCACGCCAATAATCGGACAGCGCTTACCAAATATCAGCACCTCCCCTCCTGTAGACCACAACCGACGGGGTACACCGTCGCCATAACCGAGCGGCAAAGTTGCAATCGTTGAAGCGCGATCAAGTTTGTGACGCAAGCCGTACGAAACACCTTCACCAGCGGCGAGGTGTTGCACATGTGAAACGCGGGCATGAAGGGACAACACTGGTTTGAACGCACTCATTTCGGTTTCAAGCTCATTGCTTGGCGCAATTCCATACATTGCAATACCGACGCGGACAATGTCGGTTGTCGGGTCCAGCAATCGCAGTGCAGCAGAAGAATTCGCCGTATGCACATACTGCGGACGCATCGAGTGCTGGTCTAGCGTTGCGACAAAGTCACGAAACCGAATTAGTTGTTTTTGGGTTTCGTTATGTTGCGGTAGATCGGCAGCAGCGAAATGTGTATAGACGCCCTCAAGGTGCAACGACGGCATTGTGCGAATTTGTTGCGCACGTGCCAGTGCGTCTTCAACACGAACTCCAACCCGATGCATTCCGGTATCGACTTTTAGATGCACACGACCAATGAGACCAAGCCGTGTCGCAGTGTGCGCATAGTCATTAATAGTTGACTCGTTATATAGCGTTGCCGAAAGATCATCCCGCAACATTTGCTCGTGCTGAGTCGCCGGTTGTTCGCTGACGACAAGTATCGGGCCGTCGATTTCTGCCAGGCGTAATTGGTGGGCTTCATCGGCAAGAGCAACACATAGTCCGCGTGCTCCCGCTGCGCGGGCGACTTGCGCAACCTCAATTGCGCCGTGACCGTAAGCATTTGCCTTTACGACTGCCCAAAGTTCGGCCTTACCCGCCTGTTTAAGAATCGCAGCAACATTGCCACGCAGTGCATCTAGATCTACATCGACCCAAGCCCAACGATTGCTCGTGCTCATACTGTTCTCACAACGCGGTCAGTGTGCGGCAACGACGGCCACAGCCATGTCGCGAGTATGCGATAGCGAGACATGCCAAGTTGTAACACCTTGCTTTCTGGCGAGCTCTGCTGCACGACCTGTAACAACAAGTTCGGGTGCACCAGTGGCACGACTACGAATCGAAACGTCATGTAAATCAAATGCGCCAAGTCCGACGCCGAGTGCCTTCATTGTTGCTTCGCGAACCGCAAAACGCGCGGCCAAACTTGGCACTGCATCAACCCGATAAGCGAGCGCCTCAAGTTCATCACCAGTAAAAACTCGTGTCCGCAATCTCGGTGTGCGTGCTAACGCTTCACGAAAACGCGACACGCTCACTGCATCGATGCCAAGGCCGATCATTCTTGCCGACTCTTTAGCGCGAACGCCAGTGGTCAGCCATATCGCTGATCGGAAGAATCAATAAATCGGCAACTGGAATTTCGGCCAAGCGATCTTCGCGGAACGATCCTTCGGTTTCTGTAACCCAGTCGACAAGTCGGTCGTAGCGGCGATCATAGCCCTGCAGTACCGCACGCATCGCCGTTGCAGCAAGGCGATCATGGAACTGCACATGCAACAGTGTGATCCCCGTTGTCTCGCCACCTTTTGTTTCTGGCACCATAATCACCGTTCGATTATCACTTCGTCCACGTGCCACAAGAACTTCTTGATCGCTTGCCACACGACGCTTGGTGCCAACTAGTTGTGGATTGCGTTCAACTCGCGAAGGAATATCGCGTGACATTCCACCACGATCAACAATTGCGATCGTTGCAGTGTTGCCAGCAATATTTCCTTCGATGCGATAACGCGTAAAGCCAGTAACAGCACTCACTGCCGGATCTAGATCGGCAACAATTTTAAGCACGCGATACGAAAGTCGTTCACGCGCGACTCCTGCTTCGAGCAAGGCCCTGACCAGTGGTCGATCAAACAGGCCTTCGTCACTGCGCGAAATACCAACAGTGACGGTCTTTGCTTGATGTTTAATTGCATCTACTGGACGAGTAAGTTCGTCGATGCCACGAGTTAAAGCACTCATCAAATCGTCAAGCAACAACTCTGGCGATGCGATCTTGCCAGAGGAGCGCTGATGGGCCTGAACAGGATCATTAGAAAGCGTGTCGCGCAACATAGTTACGATGCGCACTGCAGTGCTTGCTTCAAGGTTGCCGTCATAGTTGCCAGTTGCTAGGGCATCCGAGAATCGAGTTGCAGGTACACCGAGTTCTGTGCGGATTTTAGTTAACAAGGTATTTGCATCGCCACCCCGCTCGACGGCGTGCTCGATTACTTCACGGGCCTCACGCAATGGACGGGCAAGTGCGTCGATTGCTAGCGCCGCTTCGTAGCCAAACAAATGTCCAACCATCACACTCAAAATAAACGAAAGACTTGTTTCAACGCTTGGTACCAAAAGCACCGCTGCAGCCGCATCAAATCGATGTTGACCGGTGGTAGCAACAACAATCGGCAACGCCTTGTGCGCGCGATAGATCGCAATTTCTTTGGCCACGTCTGATGCGGTGCCATCAAGCAACCCAGTGGCGCACACGAAGATCAGTGGCTCACACGCAAGGTCAATGTGCTTTTTATCTTCCGTTGTGTCGCTAGAAATTGATTTGTAGCAAAGTTCAGACAACTTGATGCGCACTTCCTGTGCGGCAATTGTGTTCATACCGTTGCCAACGACTGTCCAATATCTGCGGGCAGGGGCAAACTGTTGAGCCGCCGCGGCGATTGCTGGGCGCTGTGCAAGTACCTCGACCAATGCATCCGGAATTGCCCGCAATCCAGCCAGTAAATTATGTCGCGCTTGATCGGTGGAGTGACCGGCTGCACTAGACAGTGCGCATGCGTACAACGCGCCGGCTGCAACTTGTGCGTAGAACGCCTTGGTGCTGGCAACACTCATCTCAACATCGCGACCATCCGATGTGTACATCACGCCGTCGGCTTTTGCAGATAGTTCGCTGCCACGACGATTAACGATTGCTAAAACACTTGCGCCTCGCGCACGCGCCAGATCTACCGTGCGATTGGTGTCTGTTGTCGTCCCGCTTTGACTAATCGCAACAACCAATGTGTCACTCATATCTAATGTCAGCCCAAAACCAGAAAGTTCACTCGCCGGCAAGGCTTCAACATTCAGATGGATATCGACTAATTGAGTTAATAGTCGTGCCAATGCTTGACCCGCCACGGCTGCAGTGCCCTGACCAATAACACGAACCTTGGTGATCTCTCCAGACACAAGACGCTCGCGCACAGACGCAGGCAAAATCTGCTCGGTTAATTCCGCCTTAAGTAATCCGTTGCGCTCGATGATCCTGCCGCGCAGCGTCTTACGGAAACTCATGGGTGCTTCGGCAATCTCCTTAGCCAGAAAATGTTTATACTCGCCGCGGTTGATGTCGCGTGTTGTGATCTCGGCAGTGAGTACATCCTGCTCGGTAAGCGAAATCGTGCTTCCGTCATACGACTGCAAAACAATCCCACTAAGTTCGCCGGCAGTTGTTACAGAAAGTGTGGCGACTTGCCCACGATTTGATGGATTAGCTGGATCTGCCAGTACCTCACCATCCATGCGCACGTAGTTCGATGTTTCTTCGACGACCCCGTAAGGCTCACTGGCGATTAGATAGCGATCCTCGGCGAGACCAATGCACATCCCCTGACCACTGCCGTGCAGTGCGAGCAATAATTTTTCTGGTTCAGTAGCGCTTGCTACAGCAATGGCAACAGATCCATCAAATTGCGAAACGGTTTCACGAAATGCATTGCTCAGCGACGATGTGGCCATTCGGCGTGACACAAGTGCAGGAATGACTTTAGCGTCAGTCGTAATCGGCTCTGGAACGCGAAGATTATGTTGCGCTCGCAGATCAGCGTGATTATCGACATCACCATTTAACGCCGCAACCAAATAAGCGTCACTGTGCCCGCGCTCAAGTTCCTCACTATTTACTGGATGCGCATTTGGCTCAGAGATAATTCCAACGCTCGCCCACCTCGTGTGTGCCAGCACTGCAACTTGCGCATTTGGTTGGGAGACGCATAGTCGCAACAATGCGTCAGCGACTACTGCCGTGCGCATCACTCGAGTGTTATCGCCAAGTTCTCCAATTTCGGCCGCTGCTTTATAGACAAACGACCAGGCGTTATCTGTTAGCCGGACTGCCCCAGACATAAATAATGAGTCATCGCTTCTGTTTGTAACTAATGACTTAACGTTTTGGTCTGTCGCCTTCAAGCCATGGTTCCAGACAAGTACATGCACCCCAGCCGAATCACGACCACGCACTTCAAGTCGATCTAAACCAGAAAATGCCTGCTGGATCGAAAAGTATGCACTACGCGCCGTATTCGAAGCACCTTGTCCGGCTAATGCATCAACCAGTCGAGCGGTACGAATTCGATCATGACGCAACGCCCAAAGCGCGTCTCGTGCACCCGTGATTTCTCGCAAAGATTGTTCGGACGCAGATGTTTGCACTTGAGAGGTGTGCTCTATTTTCTCTTCGTGTGACCCAACAGCTTGATCAAGTTGATCCAATCGTGAAGTCATACCTGCAACTAGTTGATGATTCTCAGCCATACAGAACTGGCCAGCATCGCCCCGCAAAAGTGTGTCGGCTTGCGCCAAAAGTTGTGCCGCTGAATCGATATTGCTCGCCGATGCCGCAACCAGGGCGCGATCCAACAAGTCGAGAATTTCCTTAGAGGTTGGAGTTGAGCGCTTTGTAGGACGACTGAGCACGCAGATGATGCCGCACATGGTTTCTAGGCTACTTGCGCATCTAGGACTAACCCAGACGCGCAGTAATCGCGTCAGCAAGCGTGGTGGCAACAGATTGCGCGTCATCTTGTCTTGATGCTTCGACCATCACTCGCACGACTGGTTCGGTGCCACTTGGACGCACCAGGACTCTGCCGTTATCAGCCAAAGTCTGTTGTGCTTGCGCAATCTCCACGGTAAACATTTGCTCAATATCTATTGCGCGATTGGCAACGCGAATATTAATTAGCACCTGAGGAAAACTCGTCATCGCATCGCTAGCAATTTCGCTAAACGATTTTGTCGCACTTGCAACAAGAGTTGCAAGTCGTATCGCTGCCAACAAGCCATCACCTGTTGTTGCCAAATCGCGATAAATAATGTGTCCACTCTGTTCGCCACCTAACGAAAGATCATTGTCTTGGATTGCCGTTAGCACTGCTCTATCCCCAACTGGCGTTGTCACGACATCTATTCCAGCTTCCTTCATCGCACGGTGGAAACCAATATTTGTCATTACCGTCACGGCAACTGCGTTGTTGCGCAAAATACCTTGGCGTTTCATTTCGCGAGCGCTAATTGCCAGTAGATGATCGCCATCGACAACCGTGCCTGTGTTATCGATTGCAATCAATCGATCGCCGTCACCATCAAATGCAATACCCAGATGCGCTCCGAATTGGCGAACCGTGTCACTAAGCGCAACAGGGTTTGTCGCCCCGCACTCGTGATTAATGTTTTGCCCGTTTGGTGTTGCGTTAATCGTCGTCACAATTGCCCCGAGTGCGCCAAAAACGTCTGGAGCGACGCTGCTCAACGCACCGTTGGCACAATCAATGGTGATACGAAGTTTCGCTAAGGAATTTTTCGGCACCGTTGCAATCAACGACGCGCGATACTGATCTAAATAATTGACCCGATACTGTACTAAACCGGTCTTGGCTAGTTCGTCGGTTGATCGTGATTTTAATTCTGTCGCGAGTGCTGTTTCGATGCGCGATTCTTCGTCATCGGTAAGTTTGCGTCCACCACTGCCAAATATCTTGACGCCGTTATCTTGATACGGATTATGCGATGCAGTAATCGCCAGAGCAACAACATTTCTGGATGCAGCCGCATGAGCAATCGCTGGCGTTGGCGCAACACCCATCAGGTGTACCTCGACACCCAGCTGAGTTAGCGATTTGGTAATTGCTGATTCAAGTGTTGGGCCAGACTCGCGAGTGTCTCGGCCGATAATGACGAGTTTGCATTGCAGAACTTTTGCCACCACACGAGCAAGTGCTCCGACATATTCAGTGGTCAGTTCTGTGCCGAATTCGCCGCGAACTCCATCAGTTCCAAATTGCAACACTTAGTTACCTAGTGCGTCTTGCGTTCATTCGCACGGCTAAAACCATGCTTTTGAATAGCGAATTAACGCTTGGTGTACTGCGGCGCTTTGCGCGCCTTTTTGAGACCGTACTTCTTGCTCTCTTTACGACGTGAGTCGCG
>JABMNW010000092.1 GCA_013204455.1 Acidimicrobiaceae bacterium | reverse complement strand
CGGATCAGAAGGTTGGCGGTTCAAGTCCGTCCGAGCGCGCCATTTTCATAATTTAATGCACTAGTCAAATGAGTCCGGCGAAATTTCGTACGCCTAGACTGCTCCGCAGTGGTGGCAGACGAATTAGGCAAAGTTGACCCAGGCGATGTTGAAAGTATTTTTTGATTCTCTCACGCGCTTGGCTAATCGGATATCTCCGGAAACGATTCTCGAAGTGGGTTGCGGGGAAGGTTTTTCGACTCGACGCCTTGTTAAAGTTTTTGGTACCGCCACGAGATATCGAGCGATTGAGATTGACTCGTATTTTGCTGAACAAGCCAGGTTGCGCAATCCGTCCATCAATATTGAACAAGGATCGGTATACGAGTTACCCTCTGAGGCAGCCGATTTGATTATTTGTCTTGAAGTTTTAGAGCATCTTGAGAAGCCAGATTTGGCACTTGAAACGTTGTTTCGGGCATCAAGGAGTCATGTGGTACTTAGTGTTCCACGGGAACCGCTCTGGAGTTTCGGCAATCTGGCCAGAGGTAAATACATTCGCAACTTTGGAAATACACCTGGACACATTCAGAAATGGTCGAAATCAGACTTCGTTGAATTTGTTTCTCAATTTGGTAAAGTTCTTAACGTTGCGAGTCCACTTCCGTGGACGGTTGTGTTAGCTGCAAAGAGATGATCGTGACAGAGTTGACTGTTTCGCAAATAACTAAAATGGCAAGCTGATGCCAAGGTCGGATCAGGATCGCGAGCGGGATAGACAACGTTACGAAGTAGCGGGCGGTCGAGTTCCAAATCATCCCGATCTGATGGCCAGTGAACTTTTACCGCTTGAATACCGACCTGCGGTAGTCGAGTTTGAACGAGTTGTAAAAAAATATGTTTCGTCTGAATCTCGAGTTATCGAACTTGGTTGCGGTACCGGTCGTCATACGAGCGCTCTTGTCAAGTCGAGTCGGTTTGTTGTTGGTATCGACTATGCAATGTCTGCGCTCTTAGCGCTTCAGTCATGCGGATCGTGGGGACCACAAGTACATCTCGCTCAGGCTGATATCGCGGCCGTCCCAATGCCTGATTCGTCTTTTAGTGTCGTCGTTTGTACCTCGAGTCTTTCGTATGCAGATCCGGTCCAACTTATTGGGGAGATTCGGCGCTTATTGTCAAGTGGTGGAACGCTAATTGTGATTGATGCCCTTCGACATAATCCGATCTACCAACTGAATAGGTTTGTTGCTTTACTTCGTGGCGATAGGACAATCACCTCACTTAGACGGATTCCTTCGTTAAAGACGATTGCATCATTGACGAAATATTTTGGTAACTCTGAAGTTCGCTTCTATGGACACTCGTTATTTTTGATGTCGTTGTTAAAGATATTCGTTTCGCTAGAGCGAAGTCTCGAAATTTCCATCAAATTAGATCAACACTTACCACGTTGGATGGCATTTAGATTTGTGTTAGTTGCAACAGAGTTAGAAAAAGTCAGTATATAAAATCAAGTTTCGCAATTACCTGTTCACAGATATTGGACCGAATTTATGAATGGACGACAGTATTTCGGCAAAGTCGGCTTTGGCCTCATTAAGAGATATAGGGTCGTCTTTGTGCGGAAGGCTATCTATCGAGAGTGGATATTCTGAATATGAATTTTGAGGAAGCTCTCCTAGGCGTCGAATACGAAGCAAAGGCTTGGGAACGACGAGTCTAATTGCGTGTTTCAAATGTCCAGGAATATTATTTATGAAGTTTCGCCTACCGATCAGATTCAGTCGACTTGTATAGAAAGTTAGTGCGCTCTGGACCTGACTTCGTGCGTCTTCAACACTTGATTCTTCGGTTTTTAGTTTCAGATAAACGGCTAGCTCACGTATCCACTTTTCTGTCAGTGCAGTGTTGTCTGGTTCTTTCATCCATCGGTCAACTCGCCGGCGATTTTGGTTGCGAGCAGAGGGTAAAATTTCACGGGCCTGATAAAGACATGGTAGAGAAATGAACTTTCCGGTAATCACAGAAGAAATCGAGACCGACAATTCAATCATCAACTCAGACGTAAGCCCCTGGGTCAATTTAATTGCGTCACGCAGCACCGGAGTTCGAAACACTGCGTACATAATTCCAGCAAATGGATCAAGTATCTGTTTCATCCTCAAATCTGGTAGTTCACTAATTGCCTGTTCGATTGGTTTGGTTGAGAAATCTGGAAATAGCCAACGAAGATTAAATTCATCATGCAAAAACCATGGTCCCCAACCTTGTGTGGCGGCTACATCCTGACGTTCTTCAAGGAATGCCACGCATCGACGTAAACCATTGAAAGCTAGAAAATCATCATCTGCGCACTGTGCAACATATGGAGTTGTAACGCTCTCAATTGCTATGAGTTTTCGATGTGCATAGTCTGCAATAGGATCTGTGTCTGGTGGTGTTGGAAGATGCAAGTAGTTGATGTTCGGATGTGATGTACCAGACCATGGACGAGTGCTTCCATCTGCGATGATTACCTTGTACGGCGAACGCGACCAATAGTCAATCGAGCGTGCGAGGTAAGGTCGATTCCCGTAACTTGTGATAATTACTGTAAGCATCTTCTAGATAACTTTAGGCATCTATGACTTGCCTGTTGATCTCGACTGTCTTGGCGAGCATCGTGACCGTCAGTCCGGGCTTCGAGTCTTGTCGGCCAACTTCGTGGAATCCAATTCGGTTATGGAAACGCAGTGAACCAGGGTTGGGCGGGTTTAGATTCACTTCACAGGTGAGTATCGGGGCACATCGGTCGGCGATCATTCTGTTCTCAATTGTCGCATAAAGTTTGGCGCCAAGAGTTTGGTTACGCATCGGCTCGGCGACAACAATCCGGTCGAGATACACAAAATCGTCGTACTTACGAGAAAACCATTGATAGTTGACACTTGTGTACGGTGCACCCGGGCCAAAGGTGATGCAAAAGGCAAGTAGTTCTTGATTGCCAATTGCGTATGAATACAGCGAATGTTCAATTAGAAACTCAAGAGTCGTGCGGTCAATTTCTCCGACTGCTGGCGCATTTCGGTTATTTAGCAAAAGCGCTGTATCAATATCGCTTCGTAGAAACAACCTCGGCTCGAGTTCATTTTGTATCATTGGCACCCAATAGCCTGACACAATGAGTAGTACACACTTTGTCCTCGGGACACCAATAGTTTCGCCTTGGCCAGATGGCTTGCAAACCGCTGTTTTTGGATTGGGATGTTTTTGGGGTGCCGAGCGCATGTTTTGGCAACTAGATGGTGTCTACATAACGGCCGTTGGTTACAGCGGCGGGACTACTAAGGACCCGACCTACCGAGAAGTTTGCAATGGTCACACGATGCACGCTGAAGTTG
>JABMNW010000091.1 GCA_013204455.1 Acidimicrobiaceae bacterium | reverse complement strand
TCGGACGGCACTGCAACAATCACACGTGGTTTACTCCAACGACTAGTCGAAACGCGCTGCAAAAACTGTTTAAGCATTTGCTCACAAATATCAAAATCGGCGATCACGCCATCTTTAAGTGGACGAACAAGTTTAATATTTTTTGGCGCACGGCCCCACATTCGTTTGGCTTCATGGCCAACGGCAACCACCAGCCCGCTGCGAGTATCAAGCGCAACCATCGACGGCTCGTTTAGTACGAGACCTTGTCCTTTTACATAAATCAGAGTGTTGGCTGTGCCGAGATCGACTGCGATTTCTCGACTCATCGAGAGCGGATTTCTTCCCGCCATGTTACGAACTCTTCTTCACTAAACTTGGAAAGAAGATATCAAGTTCGCGCGCAGCAGATTGTGCCGAGTCGCTACCGTGGACAAGGTTCTCGGTGAACAAAGTGCCCAAGTCGCCCCGGATTGTGCCTGGCACAGCAACACGCGGGTCGGTTGCTCCCATCATTAAGCGAACGATTTCCCATGTGTCTTGTGGCCCTTCAAGCGCCAACGCGATAACTGGGCCACGCGACATAAACGCAATGAGGTCTGCATAAAAGCCCTTGCCCTGGTGCTCTTGATAATGACTGGCAAGTGTCTTGGCATCAAGCGTGCGCAGTTCCATTGCCACGATCTTGAGACCCTTAGCCTCGAATCGAGCAAGGATTACGCCAATCAGGCTGCGCTCAACGGAGTCAGGCTTGAGTAAGACAAGTGTGCGATTTGACATGCCTTCAGACTAAAGGTTTATCCCCTGCCTCGCACTGCACAACTAATTAGTAACCGTACGACGCAGATGGGGTCGTGCCGCACTGACAATATAAAGCGAACCCGCAACGAGTACCGCGTCATCGCTCTGCGCTAATTTGAGTGCCAGGTCGCATGCTGTTTCAACCGAATCTGCAACGTGAACCTCGCGACAACCGATGCGCCGAGCAACTTCGGCCATTTCATTTGCAGGAAGACCACGAGGAGATGGTGGTGTGCAAGTAATTACAACATCAAACTCGCTCGCGCGAAGAGCAGTTAATAAAACTTCTGGATCGCGACTTCGTAACGCGCCGGTTACGAGAATTCTGCGACCCAACGTATGGAAGTCGTTAAAAAACACTTCGGCGCAGACTGTTGCTCCGGCAGGATTATGTGCGCCGTCAACAATTACGAGTGGTCGATGATCGAGCACTTCAAACCGCCCAGGCATTACAACTGTCGTCATCGCATAGTCAAGAATCTCGCGGTCTAAGGCCGAGTTGAAAAAGGCTTCGACTGCACAAATTGCTAGTGACGCGTTGTCACCTTGATGATGGCCATGCAAAGGGACCAAGACATCTTCGTAAGTTGTGCGCGGTGTACGCACAGTAATTAATCGCCCGCCCACAGCAAGACGATTTTCATCGCAATCAAAGTCTTCTCCGCGAGATATTTGTGCGTGTGCAACCTGTGAAAGAAAAATTTCTCGCAAGATTTCATCTGTCTCACCAAGCACGAGAGTGCTCGACGGTTTAATAATTCCAGCTTTTTCGACGGCAATATGTTTAAGTGTTGGTCCTGCATATTCGGTGTGATCAAGGGCAATATTGGTGATCACTGCAACATCGGAATTAATCACATTCGTCGCATCCCACCTGCCAAGCATGCCAACTTCGACTACTGCTACATCCACAGCCTCGTCGGCAAACCACCGAAACATCGCCGCCGTCATTATTTCAAAAAAACTTGGACGCACACCAGCAATCACTTCGAGATCAGCAACTGCGCCGATTAGCAGACCAAACTCCTGATCCCCAATCGGTTCGCCATTGATGCAGATTCGGTCGTTGATCCGTTCCATATGAGGACTCGAATACGTGCCAACTCGAAGTCCGTGCGCCATTAGAAGTTTTGTCGTAATTTGCGCTGTTGAGCCTTTGCCGTTAGTCCCAGTTACGTGAATCGAACGGTATGCGTGTTGCGGATTCGCAATTGCGTCCATGAGTCGCTCGATGTTGTGAGTTGAGGGCGAGTCAATTCGACCTGTGCGCTCATAATTAGAGCGCTCATCGAGATAACGCATCGCGTCGGCGTATTGCACGACAGTTGATATACGCGATTACGACGCGGCGCGACGCTGACGGGTAACGCGTGTGTTACGAGATACCAATGTCGGTGCCGAGATTTTTTTTGCCGCACCTAAATCGATAACTACTTTTGCGACATCTGTGCGCCCAGGTAGGTCGTACATCGTCTCAAGCAATACTTCTTCAAGGATCGCACGCAAACCGCGCGCGCCAGTGCCCCGCAGTAATGCTTGATCGGCTACTGCTTCAAGCGCCTCAGAAGAGAATTCTAATTCGACATCCTCGAATTCGAAGAATTTTTGATACTGCTTAAGCAACGCATTTTTTGGCTCGGTCAATATTTTTATAAGCGCCGCGCGATCCAAACTGTGCACTGCGGCGATCATTGGCAGACGACCAACAAACTCGGGAATCATGCCAAATTTCAAGAGATCTTCTGGAAGTACTTGGGCGAATAAATCTCCGACATCTTTTTCCGACTTCGACTTGACTTGAGCATGAAAGCCAACGCCCTTCTGGCCGATTCTTGAAGCGATGATCTGATCTAATCCCGCGAATGCTCCACCGCAAATAAACAACACATTCGTTGTGTCGATCTGAATGAACTCTTGATGCGGATGCTTGCGCCCGCCTTGTGGTGGGACAGAAGCAACTGTGCCCTCAAGAATTTTTAGCAGTGCCTGCTGCACACCTTCACCCGAGACATCGCGGGTAATAGATGGGTTTTCACTTTTTCGAGCAACTTTGTCGATTTCATCAATGTAGAC
>JABMNW010000090.1 GCA_013204455.1 Acidimicrobiaceae bacterium | reverse complement strand
GATAAACCTGCAACTTCTTTAACATCTGACGACCGAGAGTGCCCTTTGGCAACATGCCGCGAATCGAACGACGAATTGCATCGCCAGGCTTGCGATTTAGAAGATGTCCGTAAGTTTCTGACGAAAGACCACCAGGATAACCGGAGTAGTCGTACACCATTTCGCGATCTGCTTTACCAGAAGTAAGAACGATCTTTGAAGCATTGACAATCACGACATGATCGCCAGTGTCCATGCTTGGTGTGTACATCGGCTTATGTTTGCCGCGAAGCAATGTTGCCGCTTCTGTGCAAAGACGACCGAGCACAAGACCTTCGGCATCGATTAAGTGCCAAGCGCGCTGAACATCACCTGGTTTTGCTGAATATGTACGCATAAAAAGTTCCTTGAAAATCTAAAAGTTGCAACAGCCAGAGGGCTCTTCGCACTCGTTTTAACGGCCTCGTAAGGATAGGGCCGAAACCGGCCGAATCACAAACGAGCCCATAAAGAATATGGGCTTTAGACGGATGTTGCACATCGAGCAACTAGCCAGTCCTCAACCCTTTGGGCAAAGGCATTAACCGAATGGTAGTTGACAATGTGCTCACGACATTTGGCACGGCTAATGGTCTCAAGACGGGCTACGGCACTAACCAAACTATTAATATTGTCTGGTTCAACGAGGAACCCGTTGAGGCCGTCTTGGATGATTTCGCTCGGCCCTCCACGACGATACGCAATCACCGGCACTCCGCAAGCCATAGCCTCAATGACGACATTGCCAAATGCTTCGACCCATTTTGATGCAACGAGTAAACCGCGGCACTCTCCGATTACTTGGCCAAGTTCGCTCGTCGTCAAAAATCCGTTGTAGTGCACATCGGCTAACGGGTTTTCGGCAAGAGCATCGCTGAAACACTTATCGTCTTGCATTAATCCCCACATCTGTAGCGGTAAACCTGTGCGTGAAGCAACGGCGACAACATCGCTGATTCCTTTCTCCGGCGAGATACGACCAATAAATCCAAGCGGGCCGTTCGTATTAGAATTGAAAACATAATTACCAAGTTCGATGCCATTGCCAAGAATCCGGACATTAGATGACACTCCAACAAACGTTGAGGATTGGGTTGCAGTATGCATCGCTACCGCAAACTTGTGTTGGTGCGATGTCGAAATAATAATTTTGTCCATCGCGTCAGTTAGTGACGCCATCGAAACAAGATGCACGGTCGGTGTTCGCATCAAAGAAGTAAGTTGCATTGGCAACCAATCGTAAGCAAAATTTATTATTACGTCAAAGCGATCTTGCTGTTGTTGAATTAAATCCCACAAGCCAACAAGTACCGAACCCTTGGTCATCGCGATCGGCTCAGTGCGCGAAACTTCTTGCATTGACACCTGCAGCGTGCCTTGAACTTGATGAACATTTGCGTTGGATGCGTGCGAACCAAGTGGTGCATAAATTTCCACACTGTGTCCGAGACTTGCCAAACCATTAGCAAGACTTTGGATAGTCGTCTCAACGCCACCACCCTGTCCCGCGCCAATTGCTCCGACTGGAGTGGACGCAAATGCAATTCGCATCGGCTTTAACACGACGGCTTTAATACGAGGGAACGACATCGTTGTTAAACGAAGCGACGATGTCGTCCGGATAGCCGACGTCGAGTAAGCACAATCCTTGCGGTGGAGCCAGTTGCGAGGCTTCAGCCCGGTCCCCTGAGCGAATAAGAGCCATCATGTCACTGCTGGGTCGTTTGTGGCTACCAATTTCGATAAAGGTACCAACGAGTGACCTAACCATCTGATGACAAAACGCATTGGCCCGAATCTCGAATTGCAAGATCCCCTCACCTCGATCATGCCATGAAGCCTGCATCACACAACGACGCAACGAAATCTCGCGAAGCCCAGTGTCGATAGATCCAGTGTCGAGTTTCTCAGCGACATCTAGATCTGATGGTAGATCTGGTTTCGGCCGACGACAAAATGCAGAAAAATCGTGTGTGCCAATAATTGGATCGCATCCCAAGCGCATCGCGCGCAAATTTAATGGCGTAGTTATATGCCAAGATGTCGCAACTAAAAACGGATCCCGAAATTCGTTGTTGTAGATCGTGTACTGATAATGCCGCCAAATCGCCGAGAATCTGGCATGAAACTCGCTACTCGCCCATGATGCTTCTCGCACGACAATTGCGGGTCCACACAACGAGTTGAGTTGTTTCGTTAAAATTTTGAGATCAACGCGATCAGGAAGATCGCAACTAATTACTTGCCCTTTTGCATGCACCCCGGTATCTGTGCGACCAGCCGAAACTACGGGGATTGGCATCTGCAGAACTTGTTGCAACGCATCGCCGAGCGTGCCAGCAATAGTCGCAACACCTGGATTGACTGCAAAGCCATGAAACGGCTCGCCGTTGTAAGCGACAACGAATCGCGCTCGTCGCGTGGTGCTATTTGACGAGACGATTGTGTCGCCCGATTAACTAGCCGATTAATACGAACTAGATGAGTTCGATGCGCGCCATTGGGGCGTTGTCGCCGTGGCGCGGGCCGAGTTTCAAGATCCGCAGGTACCCGCCATTGCGATCTGTGTAACGAGGTGCAACAACATTGACGAGTTTGTTCGTCATTTCTTTGTCATTGAGATAGCTCTGAATTTGACGAATGCGATGCACACGCATTGGGCTTGCACCCTGGGCTTTTTTTGCTTTGGTGATTAGTTTCTCAGCGATAGGACGAAGCGCTTTTGCTTTTGTCTCGGTGGTCACGATGCCTTCAGCGGCGAACAATGATGAAGCAAGGTTTGCCAACATCAGTCTTTCGTGCGAAGAGCTACCACCAAAACTTGGTCCGCGGCGTGGGCGTGCTGGCATGTTTTATCGTCTCCTTGTTAAGTAGTCTCGTGCGCTCAGAGGCGCAACGAGAGTCCTCGCT
>JABMNW010000089.1 GCA_013204455.1 Acidimicrobiaceae bacterium | reverse complement strand
GATGTCGCCGTACTGGCTTTTGGATTGTGCTCTAAGTCGGTCCCGTTCTTTACTGCGTCGCGCAATTCGTGCTTGCAGTTCGACCACATCTCGTCCCGACTGAAATTGTGCAAATGAGAGATTCAACAAGTGATGTGCTTCTTGTCGTGAGTGGGTTTGAATCAAATTTGCCGCCATGTTGTAGGTCGGACGAAACGCCGAGACCAGACGAAACGATCTGCTCAACGCAAGTGCAGCCACTTGATCGAACGTCACGAAAGGACTCCACAAGACGAGGGCATGACCAACAGTGTCAATACCTCGTCGTCCTGCACGACCAGTTAGCTGCGTGTATTCGGATGCTTTAAGTGGCTGATGATGTTCGCCCGTGAATTTCGTCAACTTATCAATTACTACCGCTCGTGCCGGCATATTCAAGCCAACAGCCAAAGTCTCGGTAGCGAATACAAGACGCACTAACCCGCGGATAAAACACTCTTCGACGATTTCCTTAAATGCGGGTACAAGCCCAGCGTGATGAGCCCCAATACCAGACTCAAGTTGATCGGCAAACCGAGAAAAACTTAAAGCAGCAAGATCGTCATCGCTGAAATTCGACACGCGGGAGTCAATGATCGAAGATATTTCAGTTCGTTGCTCCGCATTAGTAAGACGGATACCTGCACGCACACAAGATTCGGCTGCCTCGTCACATTGATTACGACTAAAAATAAATACGAATGCCGGTAAAAGATCTTGATGCTCTAAGAGGTCGGCAATTTCAACTCGTGTCGGAGTGAACAGGCGGGTCCGTTTTGATCCTGATGATACTCGATTACGGCGATTGGTAGTTTCGGATGAATGTTGTTCAATGCGCGAGATTTCAGGATTCGGCTGACCATTGACAATCGTGTCATACATTGAGACTTCGTGAGTCGACGAATTACCCACGACAAAATGATTGATCAGAAGTACGGGACGCTTCTCTTCTACGATCGGTACGGTCTTGCCGCGCACTGTGCTCAACCACTCGGTAACCTCGGTCGCATTCGAAACAGTTGCCGAAAGGCAGACCAATTGCACGGTTGGATCCAAATGAATAATCACTTCTTCCCAAACTGGGCCACGGTAGGCATCTTGTAAAAAATGAACTTCATCTAGGACCACAACGCCAAGTCGATCTAGTGCATCTGATCTGGCATAGATCATGTTGCGTAATACTTCTGTGGTCATCACGACGATTGGTGCGTTGGTGTTGATGCTGTTGTCACCAGTTAATAAACCGACGTCTGTTTTTCCATAGTGGGCGACAAGGTCGTTGAATTTTTGATTCGACAGCGCCTTAATTGGTGCCGTATAGAACGCACGTTGATTCTGTTGTCGCGCGGCCTCGATTGCATATTCGGCAATCAGCGTCTTGCCAGATCCTGTGGGTGCGGCAACTAACACCGAGTCGCCTCTGTCCAGGGCATCCAACGCATCGATCTGGAACTGATCCAGAACGAAGTCGTATCTATCGATTATAGATTCTCGACTCGGACGGCTCATTTTTTAGTTGCGTTAGAATTATCACCTCGTCGACGAATGACGAGGAAACCAACAAGAATTGCGACAAAGTACAAAACAGTTAGAGGGATTCCAAGTGCCATTAGTGTGATCGGATCGCCGCTCGGAGTAATCACTGCAGCAACGAAAAATATAATAACAATTGCATATCGCCATTGCTTGAGCAATGTTCGCGGCGTTAGTACTCCGACAAGTTGGAGAAACACGATAAGCAGAGGCGAAAGGAACCCGATTCCGAACGCCAGCACCATCAACGTCACAAGGCTGAGGTACTTCGTAATTTGAAATGCCTGATTAACTTCGGTACCTGACCAAGAAATGAGAAACTGGAGTGCCTTAGAAAGCGTCCAGTATGCAAGCGAACAGCCAAGACCAAACAACACCAACGAGGATGCGATGAACGGAATGGTGTATCGTCTTTCCTTCTTATTGAGTGCTGGAACAATGAATCTCCAAATCTGCCACAGCAAAACTGGTAGCGCCAGGATCAGTCCGCCATATCCCGCGACCTTCATCCGAGCCGATAAACCATCTAGTGGTCCAAGCGCGAATAGTGATCCGTCACATTTAAATTCGGGTCGCCGTTCACATAGATCGCGGTACGGCTTGGTTAGAAAACGCAGAACTGGATCATAAAACGCGAGCACCCCCGCAGCACCGAGTGCAACAGCGAGAATTGATCTGATCAACCGCATTCGTAACTCGGCTAGATGCTGGATTAAAGACATCCCATGCTGATCAGTATCAGATTTATTTCGTGAATTTAGCGCCATCAGGTGGATTTATCCAACGGTTCTGGATCGTCTGCATCGTCTGGGTCAATGTATCCCACAGCAAATTTAGATATTTCTGGTGTCGCAGTACTCTCACTAGCGGTGCTCTCATCAACCGTGCTCTCATCAACCGTGCTCTCGTCAACCGTGCTCGGAGCATTTGCTTCATACGGAATAAACTTGGGTTCGACGATATCTTTAGCCGCAGCATGGAGCTCATTGGTTGTATCTGTAAACAAAGACTTTGCGGTATTCGCGGTCTTCATAAATTCCTTAATCGGTTCATCCATCACTTGACGTAAATCTTTTTGAACACCAGACGACATCCGCTTTAACTCCGCGTAAAGCCGTCCGACACGGCGAATCGCATCGGGAAGCTTTTCTGGACCTAAAACGACGAGCCCAATTATAAGCAGAAACATAACCTCGCTGCCCGACATGTTGAACACGCACCAAAGTCTAGGAGGTGACCTCTCCTATCATCAGAGTGTGCAACAGCGACTTCCGTCTAAGTTTTTGAGCCCAATCATGTTTGCGCACCGTGGCGCTATGGCCCATGCACCACAGAACACTCTTGAGTCATTTCAATTAGCAATTCGATTAGGTGCCACTGGACTAGAAACAGACGCTTGGATAACCAGAGATGGTCAAGTAGTACTGGTCCACGATGGAGTTCTCAAAACACGGTTTCGACGAACTCCAATCTCAGGTTTTCTTAGAATTGACTTACCGTCGTCAATTCCGACTCTTGACGAGCTATTCGAGACTTGCGGACAGAACACGCAGTATTCGATTGATGTCTGTGCTCCGGGGGCGATACACCGAATCGTTGAAATTCTAAATAATTACGCGAACCATTTCTGTAACCATGTCTGGATTTGTCATCCAGACTTTCAATTGTTATGCAACTGGCGCAAGGAATACCCTCAACTACAACTCGTCCACTCGACAAGGTTGGCAAAAATCAGCGAGGGTCCAGAACGTCACTGCGCAAATTTGGCTGAACGTGGTATCTCTGCACTTAACATGCATCACACCGATTGGAATGGTGGTCTAGTTGCTCTTGCACACCGGTTTAATCTTGCCGCGTTCAGCTGGGATTTGCAATATCCAGATCAACTCTCAACTGCGTATCGGATGGGAATCGATGCTGTGTTCAGTGATTGGACCGATCGCATGGTCGAGGCATATCACAAAGAGTTCGTGTTATAGCCGGCCGTATTGTGGTCGGCTCGTGTGATAGCCGATTACAACCCTCCCCAGGCACTTGGTGGCCACAGCAATACGAATGCACGACCAACAATCAAATCTGTGCTTATAGATCCAAACATCCTGCTATCAAATGACTGAGGTCGGTTATCGCCCATAAGAAATACCTCGCCGGGTGGTATGAGAGTCACTTCTAAATCAACAGTGTTGCAACGCTCTTGAGGAGTGGGCATTTCTGTGTCACGTGTAGGTAGATAAGGCTCAGGAAGCTTCGTACCATTAATGTAGACGTCGCACTGCTTTATCGCGATCGTCTCTCCGCCAAGGGCTATCACACGTTTAATCAGATCATCGTGCTGAACATCTGATCCGTTCATCGTGGCGCGATCGAATACAACCACATCTCCTCTACCAATATCCCCGAGTCGATACGCAAGTTTGTTGACCAAGACGCGGTTATCGCTAAACATTGTGGTTTCCATTGATGGACCCGAAATATAGAACTGTTGAAAAAGAAAAATTCGAATAACCATTGCAACAACCAGCGCGATACCCATAACGCTGAACCACTCAAAAAGAAGTTTAAGTACTCTGCGACGACTCGGTCCCACTTCGTAATCCGCGCTTGCTTCGGCGTCTGGTTGATCATCCATTTCGTTACTACTAATCACGCATTTAGCGTAGTCTGCGGCGTTAAGACTTAACTACAACGATGCAATCAATTTGTCAACTCGTTCATCCCGACTTTTAAACGGATCTTTACACAGCACCGTTCGTTGTGTTTGGTCGTTTAATTTCAAGTGCACCCAGTCCACGGTGTAATCACGTTTGCGTTCCTTGGCTCGCTTAATAAAATCTCCCCGAAGTTTTGCCCGTGTCGTTGCCGGTGGATTATTTTTGGCAATTTCAATATCTTCGTCCTTGCAGATTCGTTCAACCAAGTCGTTAGTTTGAAGTTTGTAAAACAGTCCCCTATTGCGACAGATGTCGTGATATTGCAGATCGATCAGTTGACTGCGTGCGTCATCCAACGCCAGGTTATGTTTTTTGCGGAACGCTTCGAGTAAGTGATATTTGATCACCCAATCAACCTCACGATTCAACTTGAGTGGGTCATTTTCAATCGTCGAAACACAATGCTCCCACATTTCGAGTGCCTGCATTTCGAGTGGCAAAAATCCGCGTGCGTCCGCGTATTTAAGTGCTTTACCCAATAATTCGCGTTGAATATCCAATGCGGAAAGTTCTCGTCCGGAAGCCAAACGCACTTTTCTTCTGCAAGTTATGTCGTGGCTAATTTCACGAATTGCACGGGTTGGGTTTTCCAATGTGAAGTCGCGTAGATCCACTGACTTGTCTTCCATCATCCGCAAAACGCACGCAGTTGAACCGATTTTTAGAAAATTTGTGTATTCACTCATGTTCGAGTCGCCGACAATTACATGTAGTCGGCGGTACTTCTCGGCATCAGCGTGAGGTTCATCGCGTGTGTTGATAATTGGTCTACTACGAGTAGTTGCCGAACTTTGACTCTCCCAAATATGTTCGGCTCGTTGGGCAATGGTGTAAATTGGACCACGCGCAGTCTGTAGCACCTTCCCTGCCCCGGTATATATCTGCCGTGTAACGAGAAATGGAATGAGCACTTCCGGGTATCGCTCAGTGTCATCGGACCGCGAAGTTAAGTAGTTTTCGTGACATCCGTAACTGTTGCCCGCAGAGTCAGTGTTATTTTTGAATAAATAAATTGTTCCCCGAATTCCTTCTTCACGTAATCGTTGCTCAGCGCCCTCGAGAAGTCCTTCAAGAATTTGTTCACCTGCCTTGTCATGGACGACGCAGTCGTAGATCGAGTCGCATTCGGGGGTTGCGTATTCGGGGTGAGAGCCCACATCCAAATACAATCGCGCACCATTTTCGAGAAAGACGTTAGAACTTCGACCCCAACTAACCACTTTCCGAAATAAATATCGGGCAACCTCGTCCGGGCTTAAACGTCGTTGTCCACGCAATGTGCAAGTAACGACATACTCATTTTCGAGCCCATAGATGCGACGGTCCATGGTAAAAACCTACTCAGCCCACTCGGACTTTAACCCATGCTTCAGGCCATAATTTTTGCGAGTTCAGTGTCGTCTATCCGCCGAAAACAGCGGCGTCGTCCGTTGCGCTCTAATACGGCCACCTCTAAATCAGTATTTACAAGTTTTCTTTCGGAACCACCGAGTGATGATATTGCGCTCTGTAATGCAACCTTGAGTGAAGCATCGTCGATGAATACCGTTGCTAAGCGGCTAGACACATCTTCGGCATCGCCACCCAAGACACTAAAACGATGTTCATCGAGTACAGTTCCGTCGTACATCACGTGGAACAAGCGATCATTCTCTTTAGTTAGACCGGTTTCAGCGACTAGCAACTCGACTTCCATCGGCTTTGGCGCTTCGCTAAACACCTGACTCAGTATTTGTGCATATTGGTTTGCAAGACTGCGGGCGTCCACATCTTGACGCGAAAATTGGTAACCCTTAAGATCTGCGGCACGAACACCAGCGACTCGAAGCTGATCGAACTCGTTATATTTGCCAACACCCGCAAAAGCAATACGATCATAAATTTCGCTTATCTTGTGCAGTGTGGATGAAGGGTTCTCAGAAACGAGCGCAATTCCTTTGTCGAACTGTAATGCAACGAGCGCTCGACCACGGGCAATGCCTTTACGGGCGTAATCCGCTCGATCTTTCATAAATTGTTCGGGTGGAACGTAGAAAGGCATGCTCATCGTGCACCAACCTCTTTCTCGATGTCGCTGTAAATTTTTGCTAGCGCATCATCGGGAACTCGATCCCAGCCCCCCATTGTGATCGATGCGACAACTGGGTAAATACCTCGAAGCGCATCAGGTCCACCTGTAGCCGAATCGGCATCCGATGCTTCCCATAATGCACGCGCACAAAGTTTAATGGCATCCTCAACTGCGAGATCTCGGCGCCATGCAATTCTCATCACTGTTCCGGCATGCAACATTCCGGAACCTGTAGCCACAAAATCCTTTTCTTCGTAACGACCGCCGGTTACGTCGTAATCCCAAAGTCGACCGGTGTTTGACAAAGTATCGAATCCAGCAAATATTGGAATTACCACGAGTCCTTGCATTGCAGCAGGCAAATTGCTCCGTACGAACATCGAAAGTTGATTGGCCTTACCTTCAAGTGAAAGGGTTTGTCCTTCAACTTTCTCGTAATGCTCAAGTTGTAGTTGGAATAACTTGATCATTTCCATTGCAGGACCTGCTGCTCCAGCGATAGCTACACCACTAAATTCATCGGCTTGGACAACCTTTTCCATACTCCGGTGACTGATCATGTGACCAGATGTTGCGCGCCGATCACCAGCCATTACCACTCCGCCGTTAAATCGCAGCGCCACGCATGTAGTGGCGTGTGGAATTATCAAGTCGTTAACGCCAGTGTGAGATTCGAATGGCGACAGTCCGACTCGGCGTAAAAGTTCACCGAAATTTGCTCCCGGATCGGAGCCTGGCGGAAACATCGGCATCGACATACGTTTTTAGGCTACGG
>JABMNW010000088.1 GCA_013204455.1 Acidimicrobiaceae bacterium | reverse complement strand
GCAAATATGGATCCATACATCGTCACACAATTAATTCTCGAGACAGTGTGTGGAAACCCAAAGATAATTAAGACCGGAAAGACCGCACCTAAGAAGCCTGCGAAGAAAAAAGCTCGAAAGAAATAATTATTCTGCCGTCGTTACCCGAGTGATTCTCGCGGCAACGACGGCAGACTATATTCATGCTTTCTAACCGAAACTGGTGTTGAGATGATCGAACAGCAGCGTGATTATGTATTGCGGACCGTCGAAGAACGCGGCATTCGTTTGGTACGCCTGTGGTTCACAGATGTTCTCGGAAATTTAAAAAGTTTTGCAATAAGTCCTGCCGAAATGGAGAATGCCCTCAACGACGGCATGATTTTTGACGGCTCGGCGATTGATGGCTTTAGTCGTGTGCAAGAAAGTGACGTGCTTGCGCTTCCCGACGCAAATACCTTTGAAGTTTTGCCGTGGGTTGATCCAAAAGGCGCGGAAGCGCGAGTCTTTTGCGACATCGCCAAATTAGATGGCACACCATTCGACGGTGACCCACGCCAAGTATTGCGTCGCAACCTTAACGCTGCTCACCAACTTGGCTACCAGTTTTATGTCGCTCCAGACATTGAATATTTCTATTTTGATCCTCCGTCAAAAGATTCGCGACCTGTACCACTTGATGAAGGTGGATTTTTTGATCTAACGAGTACCGACATCACCAGTTCGTTGCGCAAAGAAACGATCCGCACACTCGAAACAATGAGCATCCCTGTTGAATACAGCTTTCATGAAGATGCACCTAGCCAACACGAAATTGATTTGCGCCACACCGATGCGTTGACAATGGCTGACAGTGTGATGACATTCCGATTAGTCGTAAAGGAAATTGCGGCGCTACACAAAGTGCACGCCACATTTATGCCAAAACCTCTTGAGGGTGTTCAGGGCTCAGGCATGCATTTGCACTTAAGTTTGTTCAAAGACGAGCAGAACGCGTTTCATGATGCCAATGAACCATACAATTTGTCCCCGACCGCAAGGCAGTTTATGGCAGGACTATTGCGTCATGCAGCAGAAATAACTGCGATAACCAATCAAACAGTTAACAGTTACAAACGACTCGTTCCAGGTTTCGAAGCGCCGGTACATATTTCGTGGGCACGGAATAATCGCAGTGGTCTAATTCGTGTGCCGATCCAAAAACGCAACAACGAGCAGGCGACCCGGATCGAATACCGATCACCAGATCCAGCGTGCAACCCGTACCTCGCATTTTCAGTGATTCTTGCTGCAGGACTTCGCGGAATAAAGGAAGGCTACGAACTACCACAAGAAGCCGACGCAAATCTTTTCGAAATGGGCGACGACATGCTTGCAAAATTGAGTATCGAACAACTTCCGCAATCAATGTCGGAAGCACTGCAGATGATGGAACGCTCGGAACTCGTCGCCGAGTGCCTCGGTGACCACATCTTTGAATGGTTCTTACGCAACAAGCGCGCAGAGTGGCGTGGCTATAAGACTCATGTCAGCCAGTACGAACTCAACCGCTACTTGCGCTCACTCTGAGGTAATAGTGGTGAATGATTCAACTCGATTGCTGGCTGTTTTCCCAGATCCAGCGCCGATTGATGTCGCCCGCACATTAGATCTCTCTGGCTATTCATGGAAAGCCGTTAAGTCGGGTGAAATACTCAATCAACTTGAACCCACCAACGGTTGGGCTGGTGCCGTAATCGATTGCAGTGACGACCCAGAAGGTGGTTGGGCAATGTGTCGCGCACTTCGCCGCCGCGACTTACCAGTTAACCGAATAATTGTGTTCGTTAGCGGTGCGCAACTAGCCGATTTAGAAATGCGTGATGATCTTTTCGATGATTTTTGTCTTGCACCATTTCATCCGCGCGAACTTGACTCACGTTTGCGCCATCTTTTCTATACAGAAATGACGGTGGCTCGCGAATCGTTGATCGAATATGGCGGACTCGTGCTTAATACCGAAACTTACCAAGCATCATTTGCTGGTAACCCGTTAGATCTCACTTATATGGAATACGAGTTACTTAAATTTCTCGCACAGAATCCTGGCAAAGTATTTAGTCGTGAGATTCTGCTTTCACGCGTCTGGGGTTACGAGTATTACGGCGGCGCTCGAACCGTAGACGTCCACATTCGTCGTCTACGGGCAAAATTGGGTGAAGAACACGCCAACCTGATCGAAACAGTGCGCAGTGTTGGCTACCGTTTTGGCCAGTCGAAATGGTTGTCGTAATCTGGTTGTCATAGTCTGCTTGTCATAGTCTGGTCGTCATAGTCAAGACCACACCAGAGATGCTCGATGCACAAGTAGATCAGCACGAGGCGATGTTGCTATCTCGACTAATCACATCGATTGCGCTCGCTGTGCCAGTAGTCGTACTTTCGATTGTCACGGGTTTGCAAATTAAAAACTGGCAGTGGGTCGCACTTACGCTCGGCGCACCAGTCGTCACCTGGGGTGCGTGGCCTTTCCACCGTGCTGCATTGATCAACGCCCGACACCGGACAGCCACAATGGAAACTCTGATCTCGATCGGCGTTACTGCTGCAACGGCATGGTCCGTTTGGGCAATCGTCTGGGGCAACGCTTTCGAAACAAAATATCGGGGAGATTTAAGCACAACTAGAATTTCGACTGATAACACGCATATTTATCTTGAAGTTGCAGTTGTCATAACTGTGTTCTTACTTGCAGGAAGATTCTTTGAAGCACGCGCCAAGCGCCGCGCTGGCGACGCATTGCGGTCGCTTCTCGCATTGGGTGCGCGCCACGCGACGGTTTTGCGCAATGGTCAAGAACTAACAATTAATACGGCATTAGTTCGAGTCGGTGATCTAATCATTCTGCGCCCAGGAGAAATTGTCCCAGCAGATGGTGTCGTCGAAAAAGGTACTTCAGCACTTGATGTCTCGATGCTCACTGGCGAGGGTATGCCACTAGAAGTAAAGCCAGGCAGCGTCCTAACAGGTACGACGATCAATCTCACGGGGAGATTAATCATGCGTGCAACTCGAGTTGGCATCGAGACGACATTTGCTCAAATCACTCGTTTAGTGCGCGATGCACAAACCACCAACGCACCTGTTCAGAGGCTTGCTGATCGCGTCAGCAGTGTTTTCGTACCCACTGTGATTGGTTTATCCATTGCAACATTCATTAGCTGGTATATCTGGGGACCTTCGACGACAGCTGCATTTACCTCGGCAGTTGCTGTATTGATTATTGCTAGTCCTTGCGCACTTGGATTAGCAGCGCCAACCGCACTGATGGTTGCCAGTGGCCGTGCAGCGCATATGGGAATCGTGATCAAAGGTGTCGATGTATTGCAAAGCACCCGTCGGATCGACACCGTCGTGTTCGGCAAAACAGGAACTATTACAACCGGCGTAATGCAACTAGTGGAAGTTATTTGCTTATCAGGAACTCCGCGTAGCGAAGTGCTGTTATACGCCGGAGCGCTCGGACATGTAAGCGAGCATCCTGTCGCACGGGCAATTGCGACTGCGGCACGCACCGAACTTGGACAGTTGCCGACCGTGACTAACTTCGCCTCATTACCAGGCATGGGCACAACTGGAATCGTTAATGGTCATAAAATTATGGTCGGTCGAGAATCATTATTTGGAGAAACTATGGTGATTTTGTCGGGCGATCTGCGAGACGCGCTCGCCAACGCGCGCAACGGTGGCAACACAGCTGTACTCGTGGTTATAGACACGGCAGTCAAAGCGATTTGCGTTGTTGCTGATCAGCCAAAATCAAGCAGTGCGTCTGCGATTGCGGAACTTTACAAACTTGGACTTCGCCCAATACTACTAACCGGCGACAATCACGCGACCGCACTGGCAATTGCACAACAAGTCGGAATCGAATGCGACGACCAACATCTGATCGCTGGCGTTTTGCCTGACGAAAAGGTTCGCGTCGTCGCCGATCTACAGCAGCGCGGCTACGCCGTAGCAATGGTCGGTGACGGCGTCAACGATGCTGCGGCACTTGCGCAAGCCGATGTCGGCATCGCCATGGGCACTGGTACCGAGGTTGCAATGCATGCCAGCGATCTGACAATTGTCAGTGGTGATCTGAGATTAGTTGCTGACGCAATATTGCTTTCACGCGCAACATTGCGCACGATTACGTCAAATGTTTTCTGGGCATTTGCTTACAACACCGCAATGATTCCACTTGCTGCACTTGGTTTCTTAAATCCGATGTGGGCCGGTCTGGCGATTGTATTCTCCAGCATCTTTGTGGTCATAAATAGTTTGCGACTGCGTACAACGAAACTCACGCAGTACACTGCGTTCGTTCACGCAACTCGCTGACTGCTTTAGCCCGCCACGCCCGTGCGGTGCGCTCGGCCACACCGTACTGCGTTGCAATAGTTGCTGAAGTTTGACCGCTGGCAACGGCACGCAATATTTCAACAAGCTTAGGACTGATGCCGCGTTCGAGAGCAAGTGCAACAAGTTTTTCTAAGTTGATTTCCTCTACAACTTCGTCCTCTTGTGGCGCGGCAACGAATTCGCCAAGCACGCTCGGATCCATCGGAATAACTTTGTAACGCTTGGAGCGATTGCCGTGCACGAATGCGTAATACTCGCTATCACGGACGAGATTCGATGCAACTTTGTTCAGCCGACGATGCCATGGGTATTGTCGAATCACACCCCACGCACTTGGCAAAACATCGGCAATTGCGGTATCAATTCCACCATCTACGATGCGACCTCGTCGACGTGCGATCGCTAGAAGTGGCGGCAAAATTCGCTGCAAGACGATTCGTGCCGCAAGTTCGTCACTACTCGCCTGTTTGACGAGCAACCATAGGTATTGATCACCTTGCGAATCGTCACGCGCTGTATTGAACCCGGCTCGCACAAGTACTTCGTTGAGGTGAGTTACGCGCCCACCCGGAAGAGACCATGAATTTACGATGCCCAGTTCGTGGATTCGTGTACTCATCAGTTCCCACTCTTTAATTAGGCGTGAAACTGGACTGGCCACACGCTGTGCGAGGCCCGGACTCCAGACAAGTAACAAGTGTCCGGGAACTGCCGGTGTCTTGAATTGTGCCGGTGTCGTGAGTTGTCCCAGTTTGTCTTGTGTTTGTTTACCGCGTGTTGTCGTGAGTTGTGTCATGCACAACAT
>JABMNW010000087.1 GCA_013204455.1 Acidimicrobiaceae bacterium | reverse complement strand
TCTCGTATCTGTTGGTGCCGATGAAGCAACCTGGCGTCGAAGTGCGTGGGATCACTCTGGCCGACTGCACTGCCGAATTTTGTGAAGTGTTCTTCACCGACGCCAGGTGCCCGAAAGACAATGTCGTCGGCGGAGTAAACAACGGTTGGAAAGTTGCCAACAGCACGCTGGCATTCGAACGCGGGATGAGTGCGACAACTGGTTATCGCCGATTCGAAGAAGAGTACAAATTATTTGTCGAGCAGGCACGACTAAACGGTGCGATCAAGAATGCAACTGTTCGTCAACGGTTGATGCAGTACTACTCAAAAATTCAGATTTTGCGCTACAACGGACTTCGATCATTGGGTTCGACGCTTGCTGGCACCAAAGACATGGGCGTTGTTGCGCTCGGAGCGAGCAATAAAATGTTTTGGTCGGAGATGCATCAAAGCGCAATGGAACTCGCACTCGATATTTACGGCCCATATTCAATGCTCATTGACACAGGACCAGTAGTCGGCACATGGCCCGGGGCATTGCGCGACAAGCGGCGTGCCGGATATCCAGCATCAGCAATGATGTCGTCATTCTTTTTTTCACGCTCGGAGACAATTTGGGGTGGCACTAGCCAGATTCAACGTAATATTGTCGGCGAGCGGGTGTTGGCATTGCCAAAAGAACCTAAATCCGCAGGAGCAGAGTAAACAGTATGAGTTTCATTAACGCCGTCAAATCTGGTTTTCGTAATTACGTAAATTTCAAGGGTCGCGCATCACGCGCTCAGTACTGGTGGTGGACACTGTTCAGCGTGATCGTCAACTTCGCACTTCCATCAGACGGGGGTCTCAACAGTATTGCAAGTTTAGTAATTTTGCTTCCAACGATCGCGATAACGATTCGCCGGATGCACGACACCGACCATGTTGGTTGGTGGATGTTGTTTCCGATTGTTAATCTTGTTCTGTCGTTGCGTCGGGGCACATCAAACGAAAATCGATTTGGCCCACCGCCGCCGCCAACTATCTAATATTTCGGTACGCGGCGCTGATACGGCGCACCAAGTAGTGGCGAACTCATAATAAAATCCGCGCTGGCGCGGTTGCACGCCACAGGGATATTCCAAACCACGGCAATCCGCAGTAATGCCCGAATATCTGGGTCATGCGGTTGGGGCTCGAGAGGATCCCAGAAAAATAACAACACATCGACTCCGCCATCAGAGATTCGCGCGCCAATTTGCTGGTCACCACCTAGTGGCCCACTACGCAATCGCTCGGGAGTCAGGCTGGTGTTATCGGCAATTAATTTTCCTGTCGAGCCTGTGGCAATCAAAATATGCCGTTTAAGTTCTATTTCGTGTTCGGTCGCCCACTCCAACATTTCTTGTTTCATATTGTCATGTGCAACAAGTGCTATAACTTTAATTGCCGGGCTTTCGATGTTCGTCATTTCCGTGGAGGTCATAAATGAAGGTTAGGTCAAACGGCAATGCCACTCGCGTAATCGCAACACCGATTGGCAAACTCACACTTGTTGCGTCTGCCAAGGGTTTGTGTGAAGTTAATTTTGGTTCGGACAAGCGAGCAGGCACGACTTTTCAATCAGCAGTTATTAGGCGACATTTAGATGTAACCGAACGTCAGTTGCGTGAGTACTTCGGTGGCAAACGCAAGAGGTTTTCGCTAAAACTTGATTTAAGTGGCACGGCGTTTCAGGAATCCGCATGGCGAGCATTGGCGACAATCCCATACGGTCAGACAATTTCTTATAGTCAGCAGGCCAAGCGCATTCGTAAACCTCTTGCTGTTCGCGCAGTTGGGTCAGCAAATGGTAAAAATCCAGTGGCAATAGTTTTGCCTTGTCACCGTGTGATTTCTGCCGATGGTTCGCTCGGCGGTTATGCCGGCGGCCTGGGTATTAAACGCAAATTGCTAGCGCTCGAGTCGCGCTGAAGTTTTCAGTGTGGCTGGGTAAATCCGAAACACTCACGTAGGTATTCGTCGCGTAGCGCGGCATCGGGAGTGCCAACAGCAACGACTCGTTGGGCCAGCAAGATCACTAGGTCGGCGTCTTTGGCCTCAGATAATTCGTGAGTCGCCAAGACCACAGTCACGCCATGACCGCGCTCTTGGGCGATTATCTTGGCAGTTGCCTGGCGGCCAGTTATATCCAGACCAGCGGTTGGTTCGTCAAGTAAAAGTATCTCCGCGCGGCGAGTCAGTACTTGTGCCAAGTGCGTTCGCTGCTGCTGCCCGCCAGAGAGATCGCGAAGTGGTTTGTCGGCGAATTCGATTGCCCCTGTCCGCTCTAGCGACGATTGCAAAATCTCTCGGTCGATTGCTGATTCGCGGCCAAATAATCCGAGATGTGCAAATCGACCCATCGCTACAACATCCCGTGCACGAAGCGGAAGTGTGTGTGAAGAAACAGGGTGTTGCGGAAGATAAGCAACTCGGCGCGGAGATTTGCCCGGTTCACTGCCGAGCACAGTCACGCGGCCAGAAACTGGCGTGATCATCCCAGCGAGCGTCTTAAGCAAAGTTGATTTTCCAGAGCCATTAGTTCCGATCAGCACAACGAGTGCGCCAGGCGAAGTCGTGAACTCGATGTTGTCAACAACTATTTGGCGCCCGTAGCCAACGCCGAGGCGTTCTGCCAAAATCGAAAACTCGGGAGTATTAGTCATGGCCTCACCGAATGCGAGTGTTCGTGTTGGTGTGGAATCTCATCATGCCGGTTTCTACGACTACGTCGAATCTCGGCAGCAACAGCAGATAGTGCAAATATCACGACGGCAACCAAAACGATGCTTGCGCCAGCAGCAAGATCAAAGTGGTAGCTAATCAGAAGTCCGGCGTAACTAGCAAAACATCCAATCAAACTGGCTACGAGCATCATTGTCGAGATACGCCGTGCGAATAATGCTCCAGTGGCCGCCGGTGCGACGAGCATTCCCAATACCAAAAGCGTGCCGACGGTTTGAAAACTCGCAACCACAGTTAGTCCGACCATCGCCAGCAGTAAGTTCTGAAAGATCGAAACATTGAAACCCGAAGTGCGGGCCAAACCCTCGTCGACTGACATCAGCAGAAACGGTCTACGGGCGATAACTGCCACAGCGAAAACTATTAATAGAGCCGCACTCTGCCAGACAAGATCTAGTTTACTGACACCAAGTAATTCGCCGAACAAGATTCGTGTTAGATCGCCGACGAACGAAGTTGACCGCGAGGTGATGATCACACCGAGAGCCAACATGCCGACGAACAGCAATCCAATTGCCGTGTCGCTAGAAAGTCGATAGCGACGCGTGATAAGGCTGACTCCACTTAGCATTACGACTGCACCAACACCTGCGCCAATAATTCCAGAGACGCCAAGCAATAGTGCTGTGGCGATGCCCGGCAGTACGCCATGGGCGAGGGCGTCGCCGACAAAAGCCAGCCCACGCAAAACAACGAATGTTCCGGCGATAGCGCAAGTGATGGCTACGAGCACGCTCGCAAATAGCGCAAGGCGCATAAACTCGTTATTGGCAAACGGCGTGAAAAATATCGAGTTCATTTATATATTCACTTAAGCGCGCTAGCGATTTGATTTGCCAGTCGGAGCATGAACTCCCGATAATTCTCAGCACCGTTCGTAAAGTGTGTAGAAAGCGAAACGGCTCTTACGCCTAGTTCCTTGGCGAGTTGATCGGCGACATCTTGTGAGGTACCGAGGCCAGTGAAAATCGCAGAAACTTTGTGCTCCGAAATCTGGGTTTTTAGGGCAGCGAGTTCGCCAGCGGTCGCTTCCGCAGTTGTGCTGAAATTTGGAATGATCGCCCCAATAACTACGCAACCGTAATTCTCTGAGAAATAGCCCAGCTCATCATGACCACTGACGAGTTGGCACTTGTCCAAGCGACCGATGATTGAAATAACTTGCGCGTCAAGTTTTGTTAGATCAGATTTAAGTGCCGCTTGTTGTTCTGATAAATCAACTTTGATCGCCGCACCAATTGCCTCAGTGAGTGCTGGAAGCATCTCCAACATCTTGGCAACTGAGACCCAAATGTGTGGGTCTTTGCTTGTACGTAATATGCGAGTAGTTACATGATCGCCTGCAATAAAAACTGGAACACCAGAGTTAACCAACGAATTAATTGCGTGATTGAGGCCTTCTTCAAATTGCAGACCGTTGGCGATAACGATGTTTGCATTATTCATCTTCTCAATATCTTTGGCAGACGGTTGAAATTCGTGTGGATCTTGACCATCTGGGATCAGCACTTCGACAGTCGCCGAATCGCCGACTAATTGTGAGACGATGGCGCCGAGCACCGAGTATGTAACAACGACAACTGGTATTTCGCTAGATTTATTTACGTCGCTTGGATTAGTTGATCCAGACCTACTAGTGCAACTTGCAACTAGCAGTATGGCAAACGCCAATATTCCGCGCACGGTACGACGCATGAATTGATCTTATCAATAATGAGAACGATTCCCATAATAGCGGCTCGTTATAACGGCTTAGACGCCGAGTTATAGCGGGTTAGACGCCGAGAGCCTGATTGATTAGCTCGGTGAGTGCGGGCATCTCAATTCTGCCACTACTCCGCATCGCAACTTTGCCGCTTGCGTCCACGAGCACAAAGAATGGAAAACCCGTCACACCGAATGCTGTCGCCGCCGTTTTCTCGCCACTATCAGTCATCACTGGCCAAAGTGGTGGCCACTCCTCACGAGCAAGCCATTCGGATGGCGGAAAGTTTGGCGCGGCTGGATCGGTGGAGGTAGAAACTGCAATTACATCAACACCCGCGGGTACGAGTCCATCGCGTTCCCATTGCACGAGCAGAGGTACTTCGTATTGGCAGTGTGGGCACCAGTGCGCGAGGAACACGAGCAATGTCGGTGCACCAGCAGTTGTGGTGATCTTATTGCTGGTGAATCCCTGGCCGGTTAATTCTGGCGCTGTCATTCCGACAGCGCCGTCATTGCCGCCATCAGGATATTCTGGCAGAGCTTCGCCCGTTACTTCGACACTATGAAACTCCTCGATGCCTTGCGCTACATCTAGACCAGAGTCCTGCTTAGAAGAAGTGCTGGCAATCGCAATCACTGCGGCAATCGCAACTGCGGCGACGATGCCACCAATCAGCCAGACAGTTTTGTTGGAACCAGTTGAGTTTATTTTTTGTGAGCTCATGATTTCTCCAGTGGTGGCAGTGTAACTAAAACAATTGTTCCAAGAAATGCGGTGAAAGCCATAAACGGCAAAGTCACAAATCCGAACTGTTGGAACCAAATACGTCCGCAAGGCACTTTCGCGTCGCAGACCCCTGCATCCAAATTGGGAAATCGCTCAAGAAACCAGTGGTAAGTCGAGACCGTGCCCCCGACGCCTGCCAAAATAACTGCAATAAGTTTTGTATGCCGCAACTTCTTGAATGAGGCGACTATCAAAAAAATCGCTAGCGGATACATTGCGAACCGCTGATACCAGCACAATCGACACGGTACGTAATGCACAACTTCCGAAAAATACAAACTGCCAAGCATCGCTGTTGTTGTGATCAGCGCGGCAAATGGCACGGCAATTTTCTCTGCTTCACCTAGAAAACTTTTCGCCTGCAATAACCGAGAAACTAAAATCACGATGATCATCGCCAGAGTTGCCAGACTGAGTAAGGCAAAGAACAGTTCAAAGACCTCGTTATTCATATCCATCTGAACGCTAACTTGTCGCCTCATTGAAAGTCATCGTGCCATCAGGCAGACTAGAGAGGTGACAACTCTCAAAGAACAACTCAAATTAGATCTGACTACATCAATGAAGGCGCGCAACGAAATAGAAACGTCCACTCTGCGAATGACACTGGCGGCAGTTATGAATGCCGAAGTTGCCGGAGATTCGGCAATCGAACTAACCGATGCTCAAGTCCAAGACGTATTACGCCTCGAGGCCAAAAAACGCAGCGAAGCGGCAGACATATATATGCAAGCTGGTCGCACCGACTCCGAGGCCGCAGAACGAGCCGAATTAACTATTTTGCAGCGATATTTACCAGCCGTGATTAGCGACACCGAACTCGAACTAATCGTTACCCAAGAAGTAGAGATTGCCTCAGCCCAAGGTTTAACCGGGCCCAAAGCCATGGGTTCGGTAGTTAAAGCCGTTCGGGCAAGGGCTGGAGCGGGCGCGGATGGGGCAAAAATCGCCGAACTGGTTAAAGCAAAGATTTCTTAGTAGCGACCTTTGACACATCGCTACGCAGACGATAGGGTGCCCCCAAGGTCCAATGCCTATTTCCGAAGGGGGAAATTAAAAATGAATAAACTATTCATCGGTGGTCGTCGCAAGGTTGCAGCCGTTATGGCGATTGCACTTGTTGCCTCACTCAGTCAAGTAACAACCAGTGGTGCGACTGCACCGTCAGTGGCAAAGCGTGGCGGAAAGATCACCGTCGGAATATTTGACTCGTTCCCGGGCTTTTGCATGGCAGATAACTTGGCGAACTCGGCTCTTATGGCTGGTCGCACCATTTATGAGACATGGGTTGAGCAACGATCAGATGGCAAAATTGTGCCTTATGTTCTTAAGTCTTTCGAGAGCAGCGCCGACAAGAAAACTTGGTTGCTAACAGTTCGCGACGGGGTGAAGTTCCACGACGGCACACCAGTTGATGGCGCAGCGTTGTTCACTAACCTTGCGGCTCTTCGCGGAATTCTCACGCTTCAGGGTAGAGCACCAAGTCCAGGCACGGCTGGTGGCTTTACGGCCAACATCGCCAGTGTTGTTCAGGCTGGCGCAATGTCTGTGCAGGTCACTTTGTACCAAGCAGAATCTGACTATCCAGAATCGCTGTATGCATCGGGTCGTTTCTTCGCCCGCGCACCAAGCCAAATTCTTAGTGGCGCGAAGTGCTCGACTACCCCAATCGGTACCGGTGCGTTTAAATACGTTTCACACAAGTTGACCGAACTTGTCGTTGCAGCGAACCCTAATTACTGGCGTAAAGATGCCAAAGGTGGCAAGTTGCCATATCTCGACGGCATCACCTTTACTTTCCTACCTGACGCCCAACCACGCGTCAGCGGTGTGAAGAGCGGTTCGCTTGCGGCAGCAATGTTCACCTCGGCAACCGAGGCCAAGCAGATGTTATCTTTGAAGAATAACAGCAAGTTCAAGACGATAATTTCGCCTGCGGACTACTACGGATCAATTTGGTTGAACCATAAGATTGCCCCGTTCAGTAGCAAAAACGCGCGTCTCGCGGTTTCGCATGCTTTGGATCGAGCAAAGTGGTTGAAGGTTCGCCAAAAAGGTTTGGGCGCAGTTCCAGACAGCATCGTTGGACCAAACAATATTATGTACACCAAGAAGGGTTACGCAGGTTACAACCTGGCACTCGCCAAGAAGTTCTCAGCGGCCTACAGGACAGAGACCGGTAAGGCTCTTGAGTTCACCTTTCCGTATGTAAGTGCGTCGGCGGACTCAACTGCTAGCGCAATTCTGTTGCAGCAGATGTGGCAAGCAGCAGGGATGAAGGTCAATCTCCTGTCGGTGACAACCGCTGAGGCGATCCAAAAAGCATTCCCGATGCAGTTTCAAATTTTGCCACTGCTGTTGATGGAAGGCACGAGCGTTGGATTTATTATTCCGTTCGTTGTTAGCGATATGTCGGGTGGAAACCCAGCGCATCCTTTGGCCAAGACGCCGTTGAGAATTCTCTACGGCATTTTGAACATCTCGTCATTCAAAGACGAGGTCAGCGAGAAGTTGATATTTGCAGGTCGAGCCGAGACGAACCTAGTAAAGAAGAAGAAGCTTTACCAGCAGGGGATGCAACGCCTTCAGGAAGAGGTCCACATGACGAATATTGCATTCACGCAGTACTCATTGACGAGCAATAAACTCGGTGGCATTGGCAAATTAGGTTTGGCCGCTGGCGGGCAGCGTCGCTTGATGACGAACTTTGGCATCGACTGGACGGGCGTTTATCTAGATAAGTAATTCGTTACTGTTAAAAAGTTCACTAATACGCAAGGCGACGGTGTTTCGACACCGTCGCCTTGTCGTTGTATGGGTTAATCGCCTAGTCTTCGGACTAGTTAATTGAGGGGATTAGATGGCAAAGATTAGTTTTTGGTTGCAACGGCTGGCGCAATTGTTGATCGTGTTACTTCTCGTCACATTTGGGGTTTCGATGTTGTTGCGACTAATTCCAGTGGATCTCGCCACTGTATTGTTGCCAGTGGGTAGCGAAAGCGAGCGCGCTGTACTCCGAGCCGAGATCGGTCTTGATAAAGGACCGATTGCTTATTACTTGCAGTGGCTTGGCGATTTTGTGCAAGGAGACTTCGGTAAAATTTATTTCTCTGGCGGAACAGAAGAGGTTTCGACCCATCTAGCTCAGGCGATGCCAAGATCGATGCTGTTAATGATTTACACCCAGGTGTTTGCACTTGCCGTGGCGATCCCCCTCGGAGTTATCTCTGCATATCGGGCCGGTCGACGCGCCGATCGAATTATCAGCAATACCTTGTTTACGTTTTCTTCGGTGCCGTCATTTGCGATTGCGCTAATCCTGATAATTATCGTAGGAACGAAGTTGGCATGGTTGCCAACATTGGGATATGTCACCTATTCCGAAGGTTTCGCTGAACATTTTAAACACATGATCATGCCCGTACTTGCTCTGAGTGTAGGACTAATTGCCACCTACACGCGGTTACTTCGTGCCGACATGATCGCCGCTCTGCGTGAAGATTATGTAACGATGGCCGCATCAAAGGGTCTTAGTGATCGGCGTATTTTGTGGCGTCACGTATTTCGACCATCAAGCATCACTTTGTTCACTTCGGCGGCTTTGAGTATGGGCGGACTAATTGGTGGAGCAATCGTGATCGAGACTATTTTTGCAACCTATGGTGTGGGTTTTGAAATTTTTGCTGCGATTTCGGGTCGTCAATATGTTGCACTGCAATCCACTGTTGCGGTGATCGCTTTGTTCTATGTGTTGTTTAATCTTGTCGTTGATATTGCTTCAGGGTTTGTCGACCCACGGACTAGAGATCGGAGAGTGAATGCGTAAATTCACCATTCCTACTTGGTTTTCAATCTCTTGGTTGGGTCTGATGTTCTTTTTTACAATTTTTGGATGGCTGTTGCCGTTTAAATCGTGGACGACGGTATTCGAAGATGATCTTGGCGTCGCACCATTTTCCGCAGGGCATTTATTTGGTACGGACACTAACGGCTATGACCTACTCGCATCGGTTGTTAGTGGCACGCGGATGTCAATCTTTATTGCAATCACTGCAGTGGGTCTCGGTGGCTTGATTGGAAGTGTTCTCGGGATCACAGCGGCTTTTTTGCGAGGAAAAGTTGACACGGTGATGGTGACATTGTTCAATGTTGGACTTTCGGTGCCGAACCTTGTTCTTGCATTAGCGCTTGTCTCGGTGCTGGCAACAAATCTGGATATCAATCAGGCCGTACCAACCTGGCGTCGGGTGATGGTTTTAATTATCGCCTTGACGATTGTGATCATTCCAATTTTGGGACGTATCGCTAGAGGAGCAACACTTTCTTGGTCAAATCGCGAATTTGTTACCGCGGCGCGTTCAATGGGCATGCGCGACCGAAATATTATTATCCGCCACATCGTGCCCAACGTCTTGCCGGCACTTATTGCTGTTGGGTTTCTTGCAATTGGTGTCGTAATTATCGCCGAAGCCGCACTGTCGATTCTCGGCGTGGGTATTCCAGATGGCGCAAGTTGGGGTGGAATGATTGCCCGTGGCCGCAACGATCTCGAATATGCGCCCCACGTGCTCTATGTTCCGTTGGTGTTTTTGGCGCTCACGGTAATCTCAACAAATCATCTCGGCGATGTAATTCGTTCAGGTCTTGATCGGCGTGAATCAAAAGTATGACAACGATAATGAGCATCAGAGATCTAAATGTAAGTTTTGATACGCCGCGCGGAATGCTCGAGGCAGTGCGTGGTGTCGATCTTGAAATTGAGGCGGGTACGAGCATCGGCATCGTCGGAGAATCTGGCTCCGGGAAAACCGTGATGTCACGTGCCGCGATGGGTCTATTGCAAGGTCGCAATGTGCGTCGCACCGGCACGGTTGTATATGACGGTCAAGAACTAACCGCGATGACGCGCGAGCAGGTGCGCAACACCTTTGGCACGGGAATGGCGATGATCTTTCAAGATCCAATGACCGCGCTCAACCCAGTACGACGAATCGGTTCGCAGTTGTCAGAAGGCTTGCGCGTCCGACTTGGTCTAAGTAAAAAGGCGGCAAGTGCGCGAAGCAAAGAGTTGCTTGATCTCGTGCACATTCCCGATGCGCAAGCGATGTTGCATAAGTTTCCCTATCAATTGTCGGGAGGAATGCGTCAGCGGGTAATGATCGCAATTGCGATTGCCTGTAAACCCAAGTTGTTATTCGCCGATGAGCCAACTACCGCACTGGATGTCACGGTGCAAGCACAAATTTTGCAGTTGTTGCGCGAACTTCGCCAAGAACTCGATATGTCAATGGTCCTCGTGACTCATGATCTCGGTGTTGTCGCGGGTAATACCGATTCGGTCGCTGTGATGTACGCCGGCGAAGTGGTCGAGTACGCGACTACCAAAAAACTTTTTGCCGGAATGCGCATGCCGTATACCGAAGCCCTGCTTCAGTCAATTCCAAAAGTTGATCATCCAAGCGGCAAACGATTATCGGTGATTGCTGGTCGTTTGCCAGACCCGATTGATCGCGGCGCTGGGTGTTCATTTGCGCCACGCTGTCAATATGTGCAGGCAAAGTGCCATACCGAGCACCCACCTCTAGAAGCCGACCCTGATGGGCATCTCTTTCGATGCTGGTTTCCAATTGGGGGAGCAAAGTAATGGCTGGCTCCGGCACCGCGCATATGCGCAACACAACTGATGTCGTACTCAGTGTGCGTGATCTAGTCGTTGAGTTTCGGGTTGGTCAAGGTCGTGTCGTTAAAGCCGTCTCTGGAGTAAGTTTTGATGTTTGTAAGGGCGAGACCTTAGCGATTGTGGGTGAGTCTGGTTGCGGTAAGACGACACTCGGCAAAGCAGTCTTGCAGTTGCCACCGCCAAAATCTGGTGAAGTCGTTTTTGAAGGTACGGACCTAACACAGTTACCAAAGGAAAACTTGCGTTCGGCCCGAACCTCGATGCAAATGATTTTTCAAGATCCGATTTCGTCGCTTGACCCACGGATGACCGTGAGTCGATTGATCGAAGAACCATTGGAGATTTGGGATCGGGGTAATCAACAAGAACGCGCCGAGCGGATCAACACATTGCTCAACAATGTTGGACTCGAACCAGAACTTGTGTTATCCCGCCGATCGTATGAGTTCTCGGGTGGGCAATGTCAGCGCATCAGTATTGCCCGAGCATTGGCACTGGACCCACGAATGTTGATTTGCGACGAGCCAGTATCTGCTCTAGATGTAAGCATCCAAGCGCAGATTCTTAACTTGCTGCAAGACATGAAGGATCGCTACGGCCTAACCATGATTTTTATTTCGCACGACCTGGCTGTAGTTAAGGCAGTGAGTAATCGCGTAATGGTGATGTATCTCGGCAAGGTCTGCGAAGTTGCACCACCTGATGTGTTGTATGCCAAACCCGCGCACCATTACACCAAGGCGTTGCTCGACTCCGTGCCGATTCCCGACCCAACTCGTCAGGCCACCGTCGCTCTATTGCAAGGCGAACCACCCTCGCCGATGAATCCGCCGAGTGGATGCCGATTTCGCACGCGTTGTCCCGCCGCGTCGGCACTTTGTGTCGAACAAGAGCCACAGTTACGGGAAGTCGCGCCTGGACAATTTGTTGCCTGTCATCATCCAATCCTCTAGTGAAAGTTCTAATTGATTGCGATCCCGGGCACGACGATGCGTTTGCAATAATCGTTGCCTCACAATTTTCTGAAATTGTTGGTGTCACCACAGTTTCAGGAAACGCACCGCTAACACTTACAACAAAAAATGCGCGAGTAGTACTTGATTTATGTGGCTCGAGCGCACCATTACATTCGGGCGCGGCACGGCCGCTTGTTGCTGAGCCAATACACGCGGCGTATATACATGGCGAAAGCGGAATCGATGGCGCGATTCTGCCCGAGCCTTCGCGCCTCGCCGACGGCACCGACGCGGCGCACTTTATTATCGACACCGTTCGCGCAACTCCAGATCTTTGGCTCGTGGCGCTCGGGCCGCTGACGAATATTGCGCTCGCCTTGCGCGCGGCGCCCGACATTGCACAACGAGTTGCAGGAATTTCGATCATGGGTGGCGGAAGATTTGGTAATCGCACAGCGACATCCGAGTTCAATATCTGGTGCGATCCCGAGGCTGCTAGTGCCGTGTTTGATAGCGGCGCGAAAATTGTAATGAGCGGACTTGATCTTACGCATCAACTTATTGCAGACCCGAAACGAATTGAGACGGTTCGTTCGGCACACACGACACTTGGACCACTCCTGGCTGGCTTGCTTGAATTTTTTGGCAGTTCGTATATGGCTAGGCACGATGATTTTCTTGGAGCACCATTGCATGATGTTTGTGCTGTGTTGGCGCTTACGCATCCGCAATTGTTTATTTGGAAAGATGCGCATGTTGTCGTTGAAATTGACGGCACTCACACGCGCGGGATGACAGTGATTGATGATCGTCATGTTCGCGATGGCAACACGACAAATGTTCGCGTGCTTGAAACCATCGATGCCGACGCAGCCTTTGAGATTATTGTCGACGCCGTGCACGCCTGCCCCAGCAACGGCTAGTTGCCAGTCTCTTTGCGCCCTCGGCAGGATTCGAACCTGCGCCACCGGCTCCGGAGGCCGGTGCTCTATCCCCTGAGCTACGAGGGCATGGCACTAAATAGTTGTCGATAAACCGTAACTAGATACTGATTGCCAGCGACTGCAGGCTACTGCCTGCAATAAAACGCGGTACAACGCAATACAGCGCAACTCGGCACAACTTACGACTCAATCTCGGCAACAATGAAAGGGTGGCTGATCCGATTATTTATGTTTCTGCGCGGATCGCCGACGCATTTGTAAAAGTCGCTGGCGCGTTAGCCGACGGCGTTGACCCAGCGGTACGCCAGAGCGATCACGCCGATGCGCAAGTAAATGGTTCATTGGCTCTGGCCAAGGCAATGGGGGAACCGCCACGCGATGTCGCGACAAAAATTCTTGAAGTTGCTGAGCTCGCAGATGTCTGCAGCAATGCCGAAGTCGCTGGGCCCGGTTTTATAAATCTGACATTTGCCAACGAGTTTCTCGCGCGCGAACTTGTTGCTTCAAGTACAAGCGCCAAATTAGGCGTGCGCAGTGCGACAATTTTGCGGCGTGTCGTAGTTGATTATTCGGCACCAAATGTGGCTAAAGAAATGCATGTTGGACATTTGCGCTCAACAGTTATCGGTGATGCGCTCGTTCGGATGTTGATGTACGTGGGCCATACAGTGATTCGCGAGAATCATGTGGGTGACTGGGGTACGCCATTTGGCATGTTGATCGAACATCTAGTCGATTCAGGCGAAGTGAGCACAGCCGAAGAACTTTCGGTTGGCGATTTGGATTCGTTTTATCGTGGTGCGCGAAAGAAGTTTGACGAGTCGGAGGATTTTCAAAATCGGGCACGGGCACGGGTTGTTGCGTTGCAAAGTGGTGACGTCGAAACCTTGCGACTATGGAAACTGTTAGTCGCCGAGAGCACACGATATTTTCAAACGATTTATCGCACGCTCGGTGTATTGCTGCAAGACGCTGACGTGATGGGTGAGAGTTCGTACAACTCGCTGTTACCGCAAGTTGCCAAGCGCCTTAACGAACAGGGTTTACTTACAACTAGTGATGGCGCAGATGTCGTGTTCCCGTCAGGGTTTACCAACCGTGAAAACCAACCGTTACCGCTGATCATTCGTAAATCCGATGGCGGTTACAACTATGCAACGAGTGATCTGGCATGTGTGATTGATCGAGTCGAGCGACTCGATGCGTCGCTGTTGCTTTATGTTGTCGGTGCACCACAAGCACAGCATTTACAGATGGTGGCCGCAGTTGCCAAGCAGGCAGGTTGGTTGCAACCACCACACTCAATGGTGCATGTTTCATTTGGCAATGTGTTAGGCGCGGATCGCAAGATGCTTAAAACTCGTAGTGGCGACACGATCAAGCTTGATGCGTTACTTACTGAAGCAGTTGAGCGTGCAGCATCAGCAGTTGCCGAGAAAAACCCAGATCTATCGGCTGATGCGCGCAGTGAAATCGCGAGAATCATTGGTATCGGTGCGGTGAAGTACGCCGATCTTTCGACTGATCGAATAAAGGATTACACATTTGATTGGGATCGGATGCTGTCGTTCGATGGCAACACGTCGCCGTACCTGCAGTATGCCCATGCACGAATTTGCAGCATTTTTCGTCGCGCAAATGTTGATCGCGCGAGCGTGCGCAAGATTACCCCGACAATCGAGCACCCAGCCGAGCGCGAACTTGCGATGCGAGTGTTGCAATTTGATTCTGCACTTTGGGACACACTTGACAAGTACAGTCCGCATCGCCTATGCACTTATCTCTACGATCTTACAACTAGTTTCTCTTCGTTTTACGAACAGTGCTCCGTGCTAAAGGCCGATTCAGATGATCAGCGCCGTAGCCGTCTAATGCTTTGTGATCTAACCGCGCGAGTGATTCACGCTGGACTTGACCTGCTTGGTATTGATGCTCCGGAGCAAATGTGAGCCGAATCGCCAAGCATCTGTTGCCCGATACGGCGCAAGCCAACAAAGCCGGGCATCTTGAAATTGGTGGATGCGATCTATTGGCGATTGCCGAACAGTTCGGCACGCCAACATTTGTCTACGACGAAACACACTTGCGCGCCCGTTGTGCCGAAGCCGTGCGTGTATTTGGCAAAGGTCAAGTTGTCTATGCGACCAAAGCATTTTTGTGCGGCGCAATGGCTCGTTTGGCCTATGACGAGGGCTTGCTGTTGGATGTTGCTACTGGCGGCGAGTTGTTCGTGGCACTGCATGCTGGAGTTCCGGCGAAGGGATGTGTGATGCACGGCAATAACAAGAGTCTTGACGAATTGAAAATGGCACTTGAGGCTCGTGTACATCACATTGTTGTCGATAATTTCGACGAACTGGATCGCCTCGATGCGTTGCACAAACTGGGCCTTAAATCTCCACGAGTGCAACTCCGGATCACACCTGGCGTATCCGTTCATACCCATGAATTTGTCTCCACTGGTCAAGACGACTCAAAATTTGGTTTCAATTTACGTAACGGTGACGCTCGCCGCGCCGTTGAACGCGTTAGATCATCCAAAAGCGTTGAGTTTGTTGGCATTCATTGCCATATTGGCTCCAATGTTTTTGCCGCCGAGAATTTCGCGCAAGCCGCAGAGGTGATGGTCGACTTTGCAAACGAAATTGAAGTCGAAGAACTTACTCTTGGCGGCGGGCTTGGAGTTGCTTATCTCGAAGGCGAGCACGCGCCAACAATTACACAGTGGGCACAAGCACTTGCTGGTGCGACCATTAAGTTACGCAAAGCCACAAAAATATTTGTCGAACCGGGTCGCGCGATTGTGGCTTCTGCCGCGATCACTTTGTATCGCATCGGCTCGATCAAGGATCTGCCTGGAATCAGAACATATGTCGCTGTGGATGGTGGCATGAGTGACAACCCGCGTCCAGTTTTGTATGACTCTGGTTATGAGGCATTCCTGCCAGCACGGGTCAATGATGATCGCACTGAACATGCACGAGTTGTTGGCAAACATTGCGAAAGTGGCGACGTGTTGATCGACGATGCACAACTTCCGCCCGGCTACAAAGTTGGCGATGTTCTTGCTACGCCAGTCACTGGCGCATACGGGCACAGCATGGGTTCGAACTACAACAAAGTCACGCGACCACCAGTTGTATTTGTACGCGACGGTAAAGCTCGCATTGTCGTGCGACGCGAAACATATATCGATCTCGTCAATCTTGACGTCGCCGATAGTCTGTAAAACATGTCGCCGCACCCAAGCGCACATGTCGTTCGCCTCGGCGTACTTGGCCATGGGGTCGTGGGCTCGGCGTTTGTTGCGCTAGTTACCCAGCAGGCAAATCAGATTTTGGCGCGAAGTGGTGTGCGTCTAGAAGTGACCAAGATTTGTGTTCGCGACACAACCAAGAAACATTCGATTCCGTCAGGTGCGGTGTTGGTCAGTGATCCAGTTGCGCTTGTGCACGACCCGCAAGTCGATTTAGTTGTCGAAGTAATGGGTGGCATTGAGCCCGCTCGCGAGTTGGTATTTGCTGCACTTGGCAAACACAAACCGGTGGTTACTGCGAACAAAGCACTGCTCGCACGACATGGCATCGAATTGTTTAACGCTGCCGATAATGCTGGCACCGATCTGTTGTTTGAAGCTGCTGTGTGTGGGGGGATCCCGCTGATTCGTCCGCTTCGCGAAAGTTTGCGCGGCGAACCGATTTCTCGCGTGATGGGGATTGTTAACGGTACGACCAATTTTATTCTCACCAAGATGAGCGAAGACGGCGCCGACTATGGTGACGCACTTGCACAAGCGCAACAACTTGGGTTCGCCGAAGCAGACCCAACAGCCGATGTGCAAGGCAATGATGCAGCGTCAAAAATTGCGATTATTGCGAGTATTGCTTTTGGCTCAATTGTGCGCATGGACGATGTGTTCACCGAAGGCATCACCAAGATCACTTCAGCCGATATAACTATTGCGCGAAAGTTTGGCTACGCCGTCAAGTTGCTTGGTGTTGCCGAGATGGACGAAAAAAGTTCGATGCTTTCGGTTCGAGTGCATCCTTCGCTTGTGCCGCTAAATAATCCACTGGCCACCGTGCGCGAAAGTTTTAATGCTGTTGTTGTTGATGGCCGCGCTTCTGGATCGTTGATGTTTTACGGACGAGGCGCCGGCGGCGAGCCGACTGCTTCTGCGGTTCTCGGCGATGTAATCGACGCGGCAATTAATTTGCGAAAAGGCACGCATGCACCACTCGGTACGTTCTCGAATGTGCAGTTGATGCCTATGAGCGATGTGCATTGCGAATACATGATCGGCCTTGAAGTTGCAGATAAACCCGGTGTGTTGCATACGGTCACCGGTGTGTTCGCTCGTAACGGGGTAAGTATTCGCGCTGCCGAACAAGATGGCATGGGTGCCGATGCGCGACTCGTGTTTCTTACTCACAATGCCAACGAAGCCGCAGTGCAGAGATGTCTCGCCGAATTTAAATCTCTAGATGTCGTCTCGCATGTTGGTGCGCTGTTGCGCGTCATCGCAGGCTAGTAATAATGCGTTACATCTCGACGCGTGGCTCTGCGCCTGTAATTGGTTTTTGTGATGTACTGCTGGCAGGTTTAGCGCGGGATGGTGGACTATATGTTCCAGAGCGATGGCCGAGACTCGCTGACAGACCAGTCGCGAATAGGGGCGCTAGTGCTACAACAAGTTACGCCGAGCGTGCGTCGAGCATCATGGCACCATTTATTGACACGGAAATTGACGACAAGGTTTTTCAGCGTCTATGTGCCGAGGCTTATGCAACGTTTCGTCATCCAGATGTAGCGCCGCTAGTCGAGATTGGTCCAAACGAATATTTACTCGAACTGTTTCACGGCCCGACACTTGCGTTTAAAGATGTTGCGTTGCAACTTGTTGGAAAGTTGTTTGATTATGTGCTTACGCAACGCAAACAACGAGTAATGATTGTTGGCGCAACGAGTGGTGACACTGGTGGAGCAGCCATAGATGGTGTGGCGTCGTGTCGCAATGTCGACATCGTGATGCTTTATCCGAACAATCGTGTCAGCGATGTGCAACGACGTCAAATGACAACCGTAGATGCGCCAAATGTGCACGCTGTTGCGATCGACGGCACTTTTGACGATTGTCAAGACCTTATCAAAGCAATGTTTAATGACGAAGAGTTCCGTGACGCAAATCAACTCTCGGCCGTCAACTCTATTAACTGGGTGCGAGTGATGGCACAAGTTGTTTATTACGTCACGGCACTAGAAAAACTTGGTCGTTCAGCAGTGTTCAGCGTTCCGACAGGAAATTTTGGCAATGTATTGGCTGGTTGGATTGCGCGACGCATCGGCGCGAACATTGACGGGTTGATCGTGGCATCAAATACCAACGACAACCTGACTCGCTTCTTCGAATCTCATCTCATGACAACCAACGCAGTTGTCCCAACGCTAAGCCCGAGTATGGACATCGGCGTTCCATCAAATTTTGAGCGATTACTTTTCGAAATGAATGAACGCGATGGTGTAATTACTGGCTCACAACTCAGTGAGTTTCGCCGCACCGGCAAACTAACCGTTGAGCCAGACGTTTATACCAATTGGATCACGGGCGTATTCCACGGTCATCGTTGCAACGACGATCAAACACTCGCGACAATGGCAGATGTTTATAGTGCGTCTTCGATATTGATCGATCCGCACACCGCAGTTGGTTTGACAGCTAGTCGTGCGCATCGTCTTGCGAATAGTCTTCATGACCAAGTAATAGTTACTCTTGCTACAGCACACCCTGCAAAGTTTCCTGATGCGGTGCGACGTGCCACCGGACAGACGCCCGTGTTGCCAGCGCATCTCGCTGATTTAATGGACCTCCCAGAGCGAGCCGTGTCGCTACCCAACGACCTCGCCGCAGTGCAAGCCTTCGTCGCTAGTTGCCGCTAACTGTCGCTTGCTGTCGCAAGTTGCCGTTAGTTGTTGCCAATCCATGGATGATCGGGTAGCATTGTCTTGCTCGGATTCCCGAGCAAGTCCGCGCCATCTCTTGGCAGACGCAATTCAACGCAATCTGATCTGCGCCTTTGCATATTGAGTATGAGCGGCAAATTGGGCGGCAAAATTATTTAGATGCCCTGAAAGTAGGAATTGTGGCTAGTGGAGCCCT
>JABMNW010000086.1 GCA_013204455.1 Acidimicrobiaceae bacterium | reverse complement strand
GGAATAACGCAACAAGGAGTCGATGTAATTAATCTCGGTCTTGCCAGCACCGACATGCTTTATTTTGCGTCGGGAAAACTTGATGTTCCAGGCGCGATGTTTACGGCTTCACATAATCCAGCGCAATACAACGGCATTAAATGCTGTCTGTCTGGTGCTCGCTCAATCGGGATCGACAATGGTCTACGCGAGATGAAGGCAATAGCGCAAGATGTCCTCGCAGGAAACGGACCACCAGTGTCTGCGCACACGGGTGAAGTTACGCGCAAAAATATGCTTGCCGAATTTGTCGATCATGTAGTTGGTTTTATTGACGCAAAAGCGTTGCGCCCGATGCGAATTGTTGCCGACACAGCCAACGGCATGGGTGGGCTAGTTGCACCGGCGGTTTTTGATCGCCTCAGGGCGTTTGAACTGGAGGTGATGTACGGCGAGTTGGATGGCACATTTCCAAATCATCCCGCCGACCCGATTCAACCTGCCAACCAGCGTGATCTGCAAGCGCGTGTTGTTGCCGGAAAGTTTGATGTGGGTTTGGCATTTGATGGCGACGCCGATCGTGTGTTTTTGGTCGATGAGAACGGCAAGAGCATGTCGGGTAGTACGACAACCGCATTGCTTGCATCGATATTTGTACGCACACATCCAAACGCCACAATTTTGTACAATTTAATTTGCTCGCGAGTCGTGCCAGAAGTAATCCTCAGTCTTGGAGGCACTCCAATTCGCACCAAAAATGGTCATAGTTACATGAAACAAGAGATGGCACGAACTGGCGCCGTGTTCGCAGGCGAGCACTCCGGTCACTATTACTTTGCCGATAACTACCGCGCCGATAGTGGACTGATTGCCACGATGGTTGTTCTCGGCGAGATGTCTCGGACTGGTAAGTCGTTGTCTGAATTGCGCGCGCCATTTGAGAAGTATGCAGACAGCGGCGAGATCAACACACAAGTTGGAGATATCTCAGTTGTAATTGATCGCGTGGCCAAGAAGTTCGCTGAATTTCCGCAAGATCATTTAGATGGACTCACAGTTGACTGCGGTTCTTGGTGGTTTAATGTGCGGCCGTCAAATACCGAACCTCTACTGCGGCTAAATCTTGAGGCATCAACACGTGAAGAATGTGATGAGCATGTCGAGGAGTTGTTGATGCTGATTACCGCCTAAGCGATTACGGGCAAAGAGGTGCTGTTATCGTCTTGACTGTGCCTACATCTATAAATCCGCTGCTGCTTGCAATCTTGGCTTGTCCGAAAGATAAAGGCAGTCTGATCTATTTCGAAGACGAGCAGATGCTCTACAATCCGCGTTTGCAGATGCGTTATGAAATTCGTCAAGGTATTCCGGTGATGCTGATCGACGAAGCCGTGACCGTCAACCAAATCGAACACGAACGAATCGTTGGCAAGGCCGCCCAACTCGGTCTCAAACCAACGTTTGATTAGTCGCGAAATTAAGAAAATTAAGTTCAACAAATAAAGACAAATAAATAGGAGCAATAATGTCATCATCAAGTTTTGCCGCGCGTAAGGATTACCGGGTCGCGGACCTATCGCTAGCGCCATTCGGCCGCAAAGAAATTCATCTCGCCGAGCACGAGATGCCAGGCTTGCGTGCCTTGCGCAAAGAGTTTGGGGTATCTCAGCCGCTCAAAGGCGCGCGCATCTCGGGTTCGTTGCACATGACGATTCAGACAGCCGTGCTAATTGAGACACTTGTGCATCTTGGCGCCGAAATTCGTTGGGCAAGTTGCAATATTTTCTCGACACAAGATCACGCCGCAGCCGCCGTAGTTATCGGACCAAATGGCACAGCAGATAATCCACAAGGCGTTCCGGTGTATGCGTGGAAGGGTGAAACGCTCGAAGAGTATTGGTGGGCGACAGACCAGATGATGACTTGGCCAGACGGGGATGGTCCGAACATGATTCTGGATGATGGCGGAGACGCAACGATGCTGATACATAAAGGTGTCGAATACGAAAAGGCAGGTGCAGTTCCAGATCCAACAACTGCATCAAATCCAGAGTTAGCAATTGTGCTTGGTTTATTGCAACGCGGTCTGAAGCAAAGTCCGTCGCGTTGGAGAACAATGGCCAAAAGTATCAAAGGTGTTACCGAGGAAACAACAACTGGTGTAAAGCGCCTATACAAGATGGCTCAAGAAAATGAGTTGCTATTCCCTGCGATCAATGTCAATGACAGTGTTACAAAGAGCAAGTTTGACAATCTCTATGGCTGTCGACATTCACTAATCGATGCACTTAATCGCGCGACTGATGTGATGATTGCTGGAAAGATGGCCGTGGTTTGCGGTTATGGCGATGTTGGTAAGGGTTGTGCACAAAGTCTTCGCGGTCAAGGTGCTCGAGTTGTTGTAACCGAGATTGATCCGATTAATGCATTGCAAGCCGCAATGGAGGGCTACATCGTTGACACTTTAGAGAACGTAGTAACTAAGAGCGATATTTTTGTTACGGCGACTGGCAACGAAGCGATCATCACCGCAGAGCATATGTC
>JABMNW010000085.1 GCA_013204455.1 Acidimicrobiaceae bacterium | reverse complement strand
GGTACACACCACGGGGCACTGTATAGGGCAACTGCGATCCAAGTCGTGGCTGTTGTTCGCCAGTGAGCATGAATAGCGAAATCAGTGGACCCATGATTTGAAACATTGTTTCAAGCAGATTGACGTCGACTACCTGGCCCGTTTTGCTATGTAGTGCGACCATTGTGGCGAACGCGGCAACAATGCCAGTGACTTCGTCGGTAAGTGCAATCGGTGGCAACATCGGTGGGCCATCTGACTCGCCGCTTATTGATGCCAGTCCAGACATCGACTCGGCGATGGTCGCAAACCCAGGACGATCTTTGTATGGCCCTGTTTGACCGAAACCCGAGACACGAGTAATTACCAGTGACTTGTTGCGTTTCAGCAATACTTCTGGACCGATATTGAGTCGTTCGAGTGTGCCAGGTCGAAAGTTTTCGACAAGAACATGGGCGTCGTCAACAAGTCGCAGAAAAACTTCGCGGTCTGAGTCAAGTTTTAAATCAATGGCGATATTTCGTTTATTGCGATTTACTAGTTTCCACCACAACCCCGTGCCGTCACGCGGATCTCGCCAAGCCATACCACGCAAACTGTCGCCAGTACCTGGTTTTTCTATTTTGATGACATCCGCACCAAAGTCAGCAAGGTATCGCGCACAATTTGGACCAGCCAAAACTGTTGACAGATCAATGACCCGAAGATCTTGTAGAGGCGCTGACATTATTTTAGAATTACTTCGATTAATTTGGGCGACTGCGGCGAGCAAGTACCGAATCCGTCCACCAGCGACCACTAAATCGCCATGATGTCTGTATTACCGGCGCCGTGGCTGACGGGCTCGCTGGCCAAAGGATTTCGAGCGCGGTGCTAATTGCAACCGCTTCATCTATTGATGGCGATGGCGAAACGATGTGCTCCATTTAGATTTAAAGCGGCATGTTGCCGTGTTTGCGCCGAGGCAATTCTTCGCGCTTGGATTGCAACATCTTTAAGCCTTCGATTAATTTGCTGCGGGTGTCGGCAGGGTCAATGACATCGTCAATATAACCGCGCTCGGCGGCAGCGTAAGGGTTGGCATATTTCTCCGCGTATTCGGCAACAAGTTCTTTTCGTCTTGCTGCTGGGTTGGCAGCTTGTTGCAACTCACGGCGGTAGACGATTTCGACTGCACCTTGTGGTCCCATCACGGCAAGTTCGGCGGTTGGCCAGGCATAGGCGAGATCTGCGCCAATTGATTTTGAATTCATAACTACATACGCGCCACCATAGGCCTTACGAGTAATGACTTGAATCCGTGGCACAGTTGCTTCGCAGTAGGCGTAGAGCAGTTTTGCGCCGTGACGAATGATGCCTCCGTATTCTTGATCAACTCCTGGAAGAAAACCAGGCACATCAACAAACGTGATTAGCGGAATATTGAAAGCGTCACAAGTGCGTACGAACCGTGCCGCCTTTTCGCTGGATTCGATATCGAGTACGCCAGCCAAAACCATCGGTTGGTTACCAACAATCCCAACTGATCGCCCGTCAAGTCGCGAAAATCCACAGACAATGTTTTTTGCCCAATGTGGAAAGTACTCAAAGAAACCGCCGTCATCGACAACCTCGGTGATAACTTTCTTCATGTCGTATGGCTGATTAGCCGAGGCCGGAAGAATTGTGCGCAGGGATTCGCACTGACGGAGCGGATCATCAGTTGACGCAATCTCTGGTGCCTCAGCCAAATTATTTTGTGGCAAGAAACCAAGCAAGTATCGAACATCTTCGAGACAAGATTTTTCGTCCGCTGAAACGAATGTTGCCACACCACTCTTGGAAGCGTGGCTCATTGCTCCACCAAGTTCTTCCAGAGTTACGTCTTCGCCTGTCACGGTTTTGACGACATCTGGTCCAGTGATGAACATGTGACTTGTTTCGCGAACCATGAAAATAAAATCTGTCATCGCCGGTGAGTACACCGCACCACCAGCGCATGGGCCGAGCACAACACTGATTTGCGGAATTACTCCGGAGGCTTGCACATTGCGATGAAAAATGCCGCCATAACTTGCGAGAGAAACAACTCCCTCTTGAATTCGCGCGCCAGCGCCATCATTCAGACCAATTAATGGCGCGCCAACTTTAAGTGCGAGATCCATAAG
>JABMNW010000084.1 GCA_013204455.1 Acidimicrobiaceae bacterium | reverse complement strand
CTTGGGCGACTCAACTTGAGCGTTATGGCGCATTCGGCTTAATCGAAATGGGTGCATTCGTTTTTGTATTGTTACTCGGATTGGTTTACGCCTGGCGTAAAGGTGTACTGCGATGGGTTTAGTAGATCGCGGTAGATTGCCAAGACCACTCACGACGCTATTCAATCTTGGGCGCTCGTATTCGTTATGGGTTTATCAGTGGGGTCTTGCTTGTTGCGCAATCGAAATGGGCGCAGCATTCGGATCGCCGCGTTATGACGTGATGCGTCTTGGAGTGATTCCCCTGCCGGCAAGTCCAAGACAAGCCGATCTTGTTGTAATTTCTGGAACAGTCACAGACAAGATGGCGCCAGTCATACGAAGACTTTACGAGCAAATGCCAGAACCAAAATATGTAATCAGCATGGGTAGTTGTGCCAACTGTGGCGGTCCGTACTGGGATAGTTACTCGGTTACTAAGGGCGTTGATCAGATCATTCCCGTTGATGTTTATGTGCCTGGATGTCCACCGCGACCGGAGGCACTGTTGGAAGGAATCGTCTTGCTTCAACAACGCATCAAGAACGAGGACATGGGTGCGAGGTGGCGCGGCGAAGGAACTCGTTCAATGGATGCAGTCGTGACTGGTGCAGTCGTGACTGGTGCAGTCACGACTGATGCAGTTGTAACTGATCCAGCCGCACTCGCCGAGAGTAAAGGTGAGACAGTTGTCGTCTAGCAACGAAGCAACGACGCCTCTTGTCGACACGATGCGTGAGCAAATGCTCGTTGCGATTCAGACTTCGCTTGGTGATGCGTTAGTTGAGTCGCAGATCAAATCTTTGGATGATCTTTGGATTCGCGTACGCACCGATTCGTGGCGTGCGAGCGTGAAGAAACTTCGTGACGTACATGGTTTTGATTATTTCTGTTTCTTGTCAGCGATTGACTGGATGCCATCGCCTTATGGTCGTGGCGAAGATGATCCAACGGAGCCAGCACCGATTCGCGATACAACTATTCGGTCTGGTTATGCCGGTGGTGAAACTCGAATTCAGGTGTTTATTCGCATTGTCAACTCGACAACACATCTCGGGATCACAGTCAAGGCAGATGTTGCAGATACTGCGCTAGTGATCGAATCGTTGATCACTATTTTCGCTGGAGCGAATTGGCATGAGCGCGAAGCGCACGAAATGTTTGGCATCGACTTCGCTGGCCACCCGGATTTACGAAATATGTATTTGCCAGCCGACTTTGAAGGTCATCCACTACGCAAGGACTTCCCGTTACTTTCGCGAATGGTTAAACCATGGCCAGGAATTGTGGATGTAGAGCCATTGCCTGCGAGTGATGAACCTGCGAGTGATGAACCAGCAGATGATTTACCGACAAGTGGTAATGAGACTGTTAGCGATGACGCGTCATGACCGTGCTTGGCGATCGTCAACAACTTTCTTACATTGCTTCGCAGGCTGCTGATGCACGTCTAAATCTCGAACTCGAAACCGAGGGGATGACTCTAAATATCGGGCCACAACATCCGGCAACGCATGGCACCCTACGAATTATTGCTCGCTTAGATGGCGAGCAAGTTGTGTGGGCAGAGCCGGTCTGTGGTTATATGCACCGTGGATACGAAAAACTCACAGAGGTTCGAACATTCCCGCAGGTGACAACACTTATCAATCGCATCGATTGGCTAGGAAGTTTCGCCAACGAAGTTCCGTTTATTTTGGCTGCCGAAAAACTTATGGGTGTCGAAGCACCACCGCGCGCGCAATATATTCGCACGATTTTGTTCGAGTTATCACGGATCGCCAATATTTCACTATTTCTCGGCGACTTGGGCGTGCAACTTGGTGCGATCACACCAGTGTTTCTTGCGTTCCGCGACCGTGAATATGTCTTGAACCTCATCGAATCTGCCACTGGTGGTCGCTTCCATCCGAACTTCGACCGTATTGGTGGCCTTAAAGATGATCTGCCTGCTGGCTGGATTGACGAAACTCGCGCGGTTATGAAAAAGTTGCGTGGATTCTGCGATCAAATCGAAGACTTGCTGTTCGGTAACGAAATTTTCCAATCGCGTACGCGAGGGATCGGAGTAGTCCCACGCGATGTTGCATTGCAATACGGATTGTCCGGCGCAAACTTGCGTGCCAGCGGTGTGGATTGGGATTTACGTCGCGATCAAACATTGCCGATGGCCTGGGATAAAGCCGATTGGAAAGTTTGGACGCACCCTGACGGCGATAGTTTTGCCCGCTGCTGGATTCGTCTGCAGGAAACACGCGAAGCCACTAAAATTGTTGATCAACTTCTTGGTTCAATTCCATCTGGCCCAGTAATGGCTAAAGTTCCGAAAATTATCAAGGTGCCAGAAGGTGAAGCGTGGGTTTCTACCGAGAATCCACTCGGCGAAATGGGTTACTACGTCATATCGCGCGGCGATCTTGGTCCGTTCCGTGTCAAAATTCGGTCAGCAAGTTTTAACAACCTCTCGATTACTCCGTGGCTTTTACGCGGCGTCTATGTGCCCGACATTGTGACGATTTTGGCGTCGTTGTATTTTATTCTTGGAGACATCGACCGATGACGATGTTGCTAGCCGAAATTCCTTATTGGGGGCAGTCGTTGTTACGCGTGCTTGGCGGACTCGTCGCAGTTTTGCTTCCAGCAGGAACGATCGTTTACATTTTCTTATTCAAGATGATGTCGTTCAT
>JABMNW010000083.1 GCA_013204455.1 Acidimicrobiaceae bacterium | reverse complement strand
CCTTCGGCATAAATCGTGTCGAATGCCAAACTGGACTTGCCCGAGCCAGATAAACCAGTTAAAACGATTAATTTGTCGCGTGGCAATTCAACACTGATGTTTTTTAGGTTGTGCTCGCGAGCACCTCGGACAACGATCTGGTTAGCCATCACAGGCAGGCTACAAAGGCTTAGTGTGCGTCGCGTAGCTCGCGACGCAGTTCCTTGACTTCATCGCGCAATCGTGCGGCATATTCGAAGCGCAATTCCCCTGCTGCTTGGTTCATTTCCTCTTCGAGCGTCTGAATCAATCGTGCCAATTCATCCTCAGGTAACGCTCTAAGTTCGCGAACTACTTTGTCGCGCTCGTGGTCTTTGCGCTTACCTTTGCCAGGATAGGGTGCGCCATTTGCTGCTGGCCGTAATATCGACAGAATATCCCCAATCGCCTTTCGTACAGTTTGCGGATCAATGCCGTTTTCTAAATTGTAAGCAATCTGTAATTCTCGCCGTCGTGATGTTTCGGAAATTGCGAATTCCATTGCTGGGGTTCGATTGTCGGCATACATAATTACTTGACCATCCACATTTCGCGCAGCGCGACCTATCATCTGAATCAGCGAAGTCTGACTTCGTAAAAAACCCTGCTTATCAGCGTCCAAAATCGCCACGAGTGAAACTTCTGGTAAGTCCAAACCTTCGCGTAACAAGTTGATACCTACAAGTACATCAAACTCTCCAAGACGTAACGCTCGCAAGATCTCGATACGTTCGATCGTGTTTATATTCGAGTGTAGATAACGGACTCGTAAGCCCTGCTCTACTAAATACTCCGAGAGATCCTCAGACATCTTTTTTGTCAATGTCGTCACAAGTGTGCGATCGCCTTGTGTGGTTTTGGCCTTGATCATTTCAATCAAGTCATCGATCTGACCCTTAGTTGGTCTGACGATCACCTCTGGATCTACCAGTCCTGTTGGTCGAACAATCTGTTCGACTACTTGATCGCTAATCTGCAGTTCAAACTTGGAAGGTGTTGCCGAAAGAAAAATACATTGATTCAACCGTTCCATCGTTTCTTCAAATTGCAAAGGTCGGTTATCAACGGCCGAGGGCAAACGAAAGCCGTGCTCAATAAGTGTTAGTTTTCGACTTCGGTCTCCAGCGAATTGACCATGTAGTTGAGGCACTGCCACATGGCTTTCGTCGATTACCAATAGATAGTCCTTTGGAAAGTAATCCAACAACGTAAACGGAGGCTCACCTGGCTTTCGGCCATCAATATGCATCGAATAGTTCTCAATTCCGTTGCAATAGCCGACCTCTTGCATCATCTCAAGATCAAACATTGTTCGCATTCGAATCCGTTGGGCTTCGAGCAATTTGCCCTGCTTCTCAAAAACAGCAAGACGCTCGGCTAATTCCTTTTCGATTCCGACCATAGCCACACGCATTCGCTCTTCGCCGGCAACATAATGTGTAGCCGGAAAGACAATCACTTCACTGAGATCGCGCAATGTTTCGCCAGTCACGGGATCAATCACACTGATTCGCTCAACCGTGTCACCAAACATTTCGAAACGTGTCACAGTTTCCTCATAAGCGGGATGAACTTCAATCGTGTCGCCACGAACCCGAAAATTGCCTCGGCCAAGAGTTAAGTCGTTTCGGTCATATTGCAAACCAACTAGTCGAGCAAGAATACTGCGTTGGTCATAATCGACTCCAACGTGAAGTTCTAATAAGTTCCCGCGATACTCATCAGGATCTCCCATGCCGTAGATGCAACTCACTGACGCAACGACGATCGTGTCGCGCCTTGTCAGCAAAGCCGCAGTTGCCGAGTGACGTAAGCGATCAATCTCATCATTGATCGATGAATCCTTTTCGATAAAAGTATCGCTGGATGCGATATATGCCTCGGGCTGGTAATAGTCGTAGTAACTTACGAAATATGCGACACGATTATTTGGGAAAAATTCCCGCATCTCTTGTGCCAATTGCGCAGCAAGAGATTTATTTGGTGCCAAAATCAACGTCGGTCGCTGAATTTTCTCAATCGTCCAAGCGATTGTCGCCGACTTGCCAGAGCCAGTAATGCCGAGCAAAGTCTGAAACCGATCCCCTCGCTTTACTCCTTCAGCAAGTTTCGCAATTGCTTGCGGCTGATCGCCAGCAGGCCTAAATGGAGATTCAACGACAAACTTTCTATCCGTTATTTCAGTGATGTTATCCATGTCCATGCAGTTTCTACTTGGCGCTCAAGGGCCCGGCGATCCCCAGAGTTGTCGATGACGTGATCGGCAATTGCACGGCGTTGCTCGCGCGTTACTTGTGCGGCAACTCGCGCATGCGCATCGGCGCTTGTCATATTGCGTTGATCAACAAGGCGCATCACAGCAATTTGCGGGTCAAGGTCCACGACTAAAATTCCGTCTAATCCTCTTCGTGGGTTCTCGACCAACAGTGGAATATCTAGAATCACTATTTTATCAGTATCTCGGTAACTCTCGACTCGCTTATTCATTTCGAGTCGCACAAGCGGATGAACAATATTGTTTAGTCGCTTTAAGATTTCTTTGTCTTTGAAGACTTCACTCGCAATTGCCGCACGGTTCAATGTGCCGTCAGATACGACCACACCGTCACCAAACAACTCAACAATCTGTCTAAATACTTGCGTTCCTGGCTGCTGTAATTCGCGGACGATTAGATCAGCGTCGATGATTACTGCGCCACGCTCTTCGAACAGACGCGTGACCTCAGATTTGCCCGAACCGATACCTCCCGTTAGACCAATGAGAATCATTAGTGACTCACGGTACCGATCCGGATTTTTTGTTAGCCGGCGTCTGACTCTTTGACTGGTTCGTCAGTTAGCTCGCCTGTTGGCTGGCCAGTTAGCTCGTCCGTTGGCTGGCCAGTTAGCTCGTCCGTTGGCTGGTCAGCTATTTCATCAACTAACGACACAACCGTTGTCTCGGTTACTGGTGCCACTTCGTTCGGATCAAAAAACTCAGCCCATGCTGCTTCGCGCGTCGTGTCATCGCCGCTTACCCAGTTGCCCTGCTCATCGGTTTGAAACTGCCCGCGATACTCTTCGGCCAACTCGCCACCTTCTGCGGCTTGTTTGATCGACAAACTAATTCGACGTCGTGCGAGATCCAAATCGATGATCTTGACCCAGAGTTCTTCACCTGGTGTAACAACTTGCTCTGGTGCTTCAACGTGATGAGTTGACATCTCTGAGATATGTACTAGTCCTTCGATACCATCTCCAACTTGTACGAAACCACCGAATGGCACAAGTTTGGTTACGCGACCGTAAACAAGTTGACCGACCTGATGGCTGGTAGCAAATTCTTGCCAAGGATCTTGTTGGGTTGCTTTAAGTGAGAGGCTGATGCGATCGCGTTCACGATCGACTTCGAGCACCTTGACCGAAACCTCGTCACCGATCTTTACAACTGCGCTTGGGTTGTCGACATGCTTCCATGACAACTCAGAAACGTGAATGAGTCCATCCATGCCACCCAGATCCACGAACGCACCAAATGCCACCACACTCGAAATACGACCTGAACGAACTTCACCAACGGTGAGATTGTCAAGGAAGTCTGTCTGTGCACCCTTTTGATTTTGCTCAAGCAGTACTCGACGTGAAAGCACAACATTGTTTCGTTGACGATCAAGCTCCAAAATTTTTGCAGTAATTCGCTGTCCGATATAAGGAGCCAAGTCACGAACCCGACGCAACTCAACAAGTGAGGCTGGCAAGAATCCGCGCAAACCAATATCTACAATTAGCCCACCCTTAACGGCTTCAATCACTACGCCTTCGACTGTGCCGTCGTTGTTCTTGATTGTCTCAATATCGCCCCATGCTCGCTCATACTGAGCACGCTTCTTGGAGAGCAGTAATCGACCCTCTTTGTCTTCGTTAGTGAGAATTAGAGTTTCGATCTTTTCTCCCAACTTGACGATCGTATTTGGATCGGCATCATGG
>JABMNW010000005.1 GCA_013204455.1 Acidimicrobiaceae bacterium | reverse complement strand
GTTCAGGTCAACCCAGAAGTCAAAAATCTGGTCAGCAATATGCGCTTTGAGCTCGTCCCGATGAAGAATATCGAGCAGGCAATTTTGGATCTTCCAGCAGGTGCGCCAGTTTCTATAATCTGTTCACCGGTCAAAGGTATCTCTGCAACGCAAGAGTTGTCTGCGCGGTTAATTGCTTCTGGTCACGAAGTTGTTCCACATTTTGCTGCGCGGCTTGTCGAATCACGCGATCATGTGCGCCAAATTGCGTCGTGGGTTCGCGAGCATGGTCTCAAGGAGGTGTTTCTCATCGCTGGAGATGAGGCGCAACCGAGTGGTCCATACTTCGACTCCGTGTCATTTCTGCGAGATTTTCTCGACAGTGATAGTGGTGTGACGCGTGTCGGCTTTGCTAGTTATCCCGACGGCCATGCGTTTATCGAACGTGCCGCATTAAGTACCGCGTTGCGAGACAAACAGAAGTTATTGCAAGAAGCGGGAGTTCAGGGGATTACATCAACGCAAATGTGCTTCGATATCGAATTAATTCGTACTTGGTTGCGTCAGGAGCGCGAAGATGGTTTCGAAGTCCCGATTCAACTTGGTGTACCAGGGGTTGTTGATCGTGCACGACTGATGGGTCTTGGTCTGCGTGTTGGCGTTGGTGCGTCAATGCGTTATCTCAGTAAGAACAAAGCATCAGTGATCAAAATGCTTTCGCCGGGTGGGTACGACCCAACCGAACTTGTTGCGGGTTTAGCGCAAGACTCAGTGGCATTAAATATTGTTGGACTGCATTCGTTTACATTCAATTGCGTCGCCGAAACTGTGGCTTGGCAACGCCAAGTTCTCGCGACTGTAAGTAATTAACACTGTGAAAACAGATGTTGTAGTAATTGGCGCTGGTGTAATTGGCGGAGCCATAGCGTTCGAACTTTCTAAAGTTGGTCGCTCGGTTGTGATTGTCGACAAAGGCTCAGCGGCTGGTGCGGGTTCAACATCTGCGTCATCGGCGATTATTCGTTTCAGTTATTCAACTCATGATGCCGTGCTGATGGCGTGGGAGTCAGCCACAATCTGGGAGAACTGGGCTGAATATCTCGGCGTCGTAGATCCGGACGGCATGGCCAAGTTCATTCGTACTGGTTATCTTGTTTATCGAACTGTTGGGTACGACGGTGAGTCTGTTCGCAAGATTTGGGAAGATATCGGCATTCCCTACGAAATTCTTAGTGCCGCACAATTGCGTGAGCGATTTCCATTACTAGACGTGGGAAGTTATTGGCCGCCAAAACGAATTGATGATCCGGCCTTCGGTGATGACGCATCTGGAGAACTCTCTGCTTTGTATGACCCACTCAGTGGCTTCATGGACGACCCAATGTTGGCGGCGCATAACTTGGTTAACGCCGCCAAAGCACACGGCGCTCAAACTCGATTTAAACAAGAAGTCGTGTCGATTGATAGCGATGGTACGCGGATCAAAGGTGTAACACTCGCTTCCAGCGAGTGCATTGAAGCGCCGATTGTGATAAACGCCGCAGGACCGCACGCGAGCAAAATCAATGCTTTGGCTGGGGTGCTTGGCGAAATGAATATTCGGCATCGTCCGTTACGTCAAGAGGTTTATGTTGCCCCAGCGCCGAAAGGTTTCAAACTTGAAGACAACGCTCCGATTGTGGCCGATCTAGATACTGGAATTTATTTCCGACCACATCCAGGCGGCACGATCAATCTTGGTGGCACCGAGCCAGCATGTGACGAGTTGCATTGGATTGATGATGCCGATGATTGGCGCCAAGAGACAACCGTCGAAATTTGGGAGACGATGATGTTGCGTCTGGCGCGCCGAATGCCGGATTTTGGTGTACCTGTTTCACCGTCGGGAATTGGTGCGTTATACGACGCCACCGACGACTGGGTTCCGATTTATGATCGCTCAAGTATTGAGGGCTACTACATGGCATGTGGGACAAGTGGCAATCAGTTCAAGAATGCGCCGTTGGCAGGAATCTTTATTCGTCTGTTGATCGAGGCTGCTGAGGCTGGACATAACCACGACAAAGCACCAATTAAATATGTCGGGCCGCGTACGGGTCGAGCAATCAATATTGGCGCTTTCTCGCGATTGCGTGAGCCACAAAATACTTCCGGAACGGTGATGGGATAAATCACCGATGCGAATTTCTTTAAGCGAACTCCTTGCAACCCACAAAATAGTTCTTGCCGATGGTGCTACCGCGACCAATTATTTTCAAATTGGTTTGTCTTCTGGTGAGCCACCAGAGTTTTGGTTGGACTCGCATCCTGAACGCGTGACTGAATTGCACCAACAGTTCGTGGACGCTGGCGCCGATATCATCTTGACCAATACCTTTGGTGCCAATCGACACCGTTTGAAACTTCACAATGCTCAGCATCGAACATACGAATTGGCAAAGCGAGCCGCCGAACTTGCCCGCGAAGTTGTCGACGCATCTGCGAGACCGGTTGTTGTTGCAGGTTCGGTTGGCCCAACAGGAGAGTTATTCGAACCACTTGGGGCGCTAACCCATGACGAGGCCGTAGACACATTCGAAGAACAAATTCGTGGATTACTCGACGGCGGGGCGGATGTTGCGTGGATTGAAACAATGTCGGCGATCGAAGAAGTACAGGCCGCCGCACAAGCGGCAATTAATGTCGGGATGCCGTACGTCGCAACTTGCAGTTTTGATACTGCTGGTCGCACAATGATGGGGCTTAAGCCGGATGGCTTGGCAGCAGTTTTTGCAGGGCTAGAAATTCAACCAATTGCGATGGGCGCAAATTGCGGTGTTGGTGCATCGGATATTTTGGTGACGATTCTTGAGATGGTTGGCGCACCAGTTCCACTGGTATCGAAAGGCAATTGTGGCATACCAAGATTTGAAGGTATCGAAATTAGATATTCAGGTACTCCCGAGTTGATGTCACTTTATGCGGGCATGGCTATCGACTCGGGCGCGCGCATCGTCGGTGGATGCTGCGGTACATCACCTGAACATTTGGCCGCGATGCGATATGCAATAGACCACCACGCAGCGGGGACGCGCCCGACGATCGAACAAATAATCGAAGTCATTGGCCCGCTCACGAATAAACCCCCAACCGACATCGATCCCAACCGCCGCACGTCTCGTCGCGGAGTTAGAAACTGAGCGCTCGAAATTAGGCACTGGAAACTAAGCGATTAAAACTAGGCGATAATCACGACCTCAATTCGAGACACCTCGTAAACTAAATTAGAGAGTGCAGATGCAAAAATTGAAGGTTGGTTTGATCGTCGACGGGTTGTATGTGTCGAAAGCCGTACGAGATCTGATCGAATGGTCGAAATTATCGCCAGATTTAGAGATCTCGCACTTAATCATTCAACATGTTGTTAAGGCAAAGCGATCGCGAATTACGCGTCTTGTCGATCGTTTACGGCGCAGAGGTCTTGGAGATGTCCTCGGTGCATTAGTTATCGAACTAGTCACGCGTGTTGAACGACGACCGCTTTTGCTTCGCAAAGGTGCAAATGAATATCTCAAACATCATGATATTTCGTCAACTGTTGACGGGTCTATTAATGTGCGGCCCAATATTTCTAAGTCCGGTTTGGTCTTTCGCTACGAAAAGAGTGACTTAGATGCAATTTGCTCCGAGAGCTTTGACGTCTTAATTCGATGCGGAAGTGGAATTCTGCGTGGGCCGATTCTTGAAGCCGCTCGACTCGGCGTAATTTCGTTTCATCACGGCGATAATCGTGTTTACAGAGGTGGTCCGGCCGGATTTTGGGAAGTTTTGCACCGAGCGGAGCAGACTGGATTCATTATTCAAAAATTGACGGAAGATTTGGACGCAGGTGAAGTGTTGTTGCGCGGAGGGTTTCCAACTCAACACTTCTTCTCGCTTAATCAAATGTTCGTCATTGAACAATCAAGTCCATATTTATATAACCTATTAACTCGAATGGCTAAGAGTGGATCTCTGCCAGCAATTCAAAATACCGACGCAAGACTTGGCCCAATCTTTAAGAGCCCAGGTTTATTCGATGCTCTGTGGTATGTCGGAAAACTTATTTGGCTTTATTTGGCAAGAATCCGTCGACGTATACTTAATCTCAATCCGCAATGGGTTGTTCGGGTGACGAGTGGTAGTCCACTAGAAAGTTCACCGGTCGAGCTTTCATCACTTCCGGTTAGACCCGACCGTTATCTTGCGGATCCGTGCCTCATAGAAAGAGATGGGCAAACGGTCTGTTTCGTAGAGGAGTATTTGTACGCAACAAAACGCGGACGAATTGTCTCCTACGAAATTAGAGGCAGCACGGTTGGTCAACGTTTGGTCTGTTTGGAAGAGGCTTTTCACTTGTCGTTTCCGTATGTTTTTGAGTATCAAGGCACGTTGTTTATGTGCCCCGAGACAATTGCGTGCAAAGAGATTCGTCTTTATCGTTGTGACGGATTTCCCGGAAAATGGCAGTATTTTGCTACCTTAATGTCGGAAATATCTGCTGCCGACACAATGATTTTTGAGAAAAATGGACTTTGGTGGATGATGACAAATATAGATCGCTCTGGAATGGGAGATCATTCGTCTGAACTCTCAATTTTCTTCGCGTCGTCACCTACATCAACGCAATGGACTCCGCACGCAATGAATCCGGTGATTATCGATTCAACATGTGCTCGAAATGGGGGTTTGATACTTAATCAGCGAGGAATCTATCGAGCTGGTCAACGACAAGGCTTTGATGCTTACGGCATTTCTGTAACTCTTAATGAAATAACTGTTCTAAGTCCCGATCTGTATGCCGAAGTACCTGTTCGCGTTATTGAGCCCGACCACCGTCAACGGGAGATCGGGTCACATCATATCTCGGCGACTAGTGAGTTCTGGGTACGTGACGCACTGGTCATGGCTCGAACCTCGCGCCGAGGGTCTCGCGATTAGCAATCGCTGGAATTCGGGCTCGGAATTCGGGCTCGGAATTTGGGATAAGGTGGGCTCGAACTCAAACACTAAAAGGGGGAAAATCGAATATGAACAAACTTATTAACGGTCGTCGTGTTGCGGCGCTTGTCGTTGCAGCAGGATTTTTATTTGGTGCCTGTGCCAGCACTGACAACTCGGCGGACACGGCATCTGGAGTAAGTGGCAAGTTGAAGGTCTTTGGAGCTTTCGCAACAGCGAAAGAAGAGCCATGGGATGGTGTGATTAATGACGCATTGCAACGCGCTGAAGATGCCGGAACGATCGAATACTCGTTTGTCGACAAGATCGGTTACGCAGGCGACATGGAGCGTGTGCTTCGTGAGAGTTGTGCAAAAGATGCGCCAGCGATCATCTTCGGCGACGCGTTCGGTAATGAAGAAGCTGTTCGCAGGGTTGCCGCGGAGTGCACTGGTACGGCATTCGTGTTCGGGTCAGGCAGTGGTCCAACAAATCCGAATGTCGCTGTGTTCGACAACTGGATTCATGAGCCCGCCTATCTTGCTGGAATGCTTGCCGGTGGTTTGACCAAGAGCAACATCCTCGGTGTTGTGGGTGCGATGCCAATTCCAGAAGTTAATAGACTTATCAACGCATTTATTGCGGGTGCAACGGCCGTTAATCCAAAAATTACTGTGAAGGTTTCGTTCATCAATAGTTTCTTCGATCCGGCCACAGCCAAAGAAGCAGCACTAGCTCAGATTGCAGCAGGCGTGGATGTAATTTACGCGGAGCGCGCTGGCGTTATTGAAGCGGCCGCCGAAAAAGGCATCTTGGCGATTGGCAATATGAGTGATCAGAGTTCGATTGCGCCTGACACCGTCGTGACATCCGTGATGTGGAACATGAACCCAACCGTGAGTTATGTCATTGATCAAGTTGCCAGGGGTGCGTTTACTGCGCAAGACCTCAAGGACTTCTCGATGATGGGCAAGGGTGGAGCATCACTCGGACCGATCAATACCAAACTTGTTGCTCCTGATCTTGCCAAGAAAGTCACTGACCAACTCGCGGCAATTGAGAACGGTGCATTCCGCGTCGACATCAACGAGAGCCAACCTGCTGGTTCGGTAACCGTCGGGGGATAATTCGGGTTGTCAGTTTCAACTCATGTAATCGATGAGCCGGGTCCGATAACGGCCCGGCTCATCGATATTTCTAAACGTTTCGGCGATGTAATCGCCAATGACCGCGTATGCCTAGATGTTCGTCGTGGAGAAATCGTTGGATTGCTCGGCGAAAACGGTGCAGGTAAATCAACTCTCGTCAAAGTGTTGTATGGGTTGACCCTGCCTGACGAGGGTCGCATCGAAATTGATCGCGCCCCGTCTACGATCCGAAAGCCGAGTGACGCAATTGCTGCTGGTATTGGCATGGTTACGCAGCATTTTTCTCTTGTGTCGACGATGACTGTTGTTGAAAATATTATTCTGGGTACGAGTCGAATTATTATTGATCGCGACTCGGCGCGGAAAAAGATTGTCCTTCTTTGTGAATCTCTCGGGTTCGGTGTTGATCCAGACGAGCTGGTATCCGCGCTGTCAGTCGGTCAGCGACAGCGAGTCGAGATTCTTAAAGCGCTTTACCGCGACTGTCGTGTGCTTGTGCTGGACGAACCAACTGCTGTGCTTGCTCCGCAGGAAGCCGAAACACTGTTTAAGGCAGTTCGACTGCTTGCCAATAGCGGCATCGCCGTTATTCTTATTACCCACAAATTGCATGAGGTTCGGAAAATGTGTCAACGGGTGACGATCCTGCGGCGCGGTTCGTGTGTTGGAACATACGAAGTAGCACAACACAGTGATGACGAACTAGTCGAACTTATGGTGGGTCGTGCAGTTGAACATGCAAACCACGAAACAGTGAAGCCCGGCAATCTTGTTCGCATGTCCGTGCGCAATCTTGTGGTTGAGTCTCGCGGTGGTCGGATATTAGACAATGTCTCTTTAGAGATTCGGGAGCGCGAGATTATTGGCGTCGCCGGTGTTTCTGGAAATGGTCAGAGCGCACTGGTCAGCGTGTTGTGTGGCTTGACACGACCGACGAAAGGCAAGATCGAAGTGAATGGCCACGACCTTACACACGGTAAACCAATGGATTATCTGAATGCTGGTGTGGGTCGCATCGCAGAAGATCGACATGCCAGTGTCATTGCCGAAATGTCTGTGGCCCACAATATTGTATTGGAACGAATTGACGGCTTTCGCAAGGCTGGCGCAATCGACGAGAAGGCAATTTCGACTCTGGTACAGAAACTAATTCAACAGTTCGCAATTCGTGCTGCACCGAATGACCCAGTTAGTTCGTTGTCTGGCGGAAATATGCAAAAAGTTCTGCTCGCCAAAGTTCTGTCGCGCGAGCCGAAGGTGTTGGTCATCGCACAACCAACTCGCGGCCTGGATGTTCTTGCGACGCGAGAAATTCGAAACATGCTCGCATTCCAGCGGGTTAACGGCGCTGGGATATTGCTCGTCAGCGAAGATTTAGACGAGTTATTAGAACTTAGTGATCGGATTCTCGTGATGTATGAGGGGCGAATCGTCGCCGAGTTTACAAACTCACAGTTTGACCGAAATGAAATCGGCCTGGCCATGACCGGAAGTGGTTCGAGGTAGCAGCAAGTATGTCTTCGATCCGCATCGTTGCGCGCACGCAGTCTTGGCGAAACGGCGCCGTGATACTGCCGCTCGTCGCCGTGCTGATCACGCTTTTGGTTACTTCCGGGGCCGTGTTTGCCGCCAATGCCAATCCGTTGCAAGTTTTCTTCGAAATATTTATTGAACCATTTCGTTCGCGATATTCATTTCTTGAAACCTTGGTTAGTGCCACGCCGTTATTTCTGACTGGCACCGCAGTTGCGCTTGCGTTTCGCTCCGGTTACTACAACATTGGGGCCGAGGGTCAACTTTTAGTTGGTGCAATCTTCGCCGCAGGCATCGGTCCGCGCTTAGGTGGTGTGCCACAAATATTTGGCATTCTTGCGATGGTCTTTGCTGGAGCCTTTGGCGGGCTGGTCTGGGCATTGATACCAGCACTGTTACGCACGAGAGCAAACATCGACGAGGTTGTCACAACACTGTTACTCAATCCGACTGCGACATTGTTGGTTGCTGGATTGCTCAACGGTCCCTGGCGTAACCCGGTAACGCATTTCAACGAGTCCGAGCGCATCGTCGCTGCGGCGGAATTTCCTATTCTGTTATCACGCAGTCGAATTAATTTTGGTTTTGTCGTGGCGGTTATTGTGATGATCATCGTGGCGCTAGTCGTGCACCGGTCGGCACTCGGACTAAAGATGCGTGCCGCAGGACTTTCGCCCGAGGGTGCGAGATTTAATGGTCTTGCTGTTGAAGGCCTGTTGCTCAAGGCTGCGCTAGGCAGTGGAGCAATTGCGGGGATTACCGGAGCATGTTTGGTTGGCGGTATTCAATTTCGCCTTACGGAAGGTATCTCTGGAGGACTTGGATACACCGGAATTCTTGTCGCAACTCTTGGTGGTTTGAATATTTTGGGTGTTGCGGCAGCAGGCTTTTTGCTCGCGCTCGTCAATGTCGGGGCTTCTTCGGCGAATCGAGTTTTTGGCATTCCCGCGCAACTTAGCGCGGTAATTTCTGGCTCACTGATGATGATCACGGTCGCGGTGATGTTGTTTCGGCGGTACCGCCTTGTCTATAGGAAGGCAAAATGAGTTTTTTAGTGAATGTTTTGGAGGCAATGCTTCGAGTCAGTACGCCACTAGCACTTGGCTCGAGCGGAGAGGTCGTCACCGAACGATCCGGAGTACTCAATCTTGGGATCGAAGGCACGATGTATGCTGGCGCATTTTTTGGTTTCTATGCGGCCTACCAAACCGACAGTCGATGGGTCGGGCTAGCAGTAGCCATCGCAGTTGGGGCTTTGGCTGGGGCATTACTCAGTTTCTTGGTCGTCACGCTCGGGGTCAATCAACACACGGCCGGTTTGGGTATGACGATTTTTCTTATCGGAACATCTGAGTTTGTCAATCGTGCCGCACTCGGAACAGGCTTTGGCACATCGCTCAAAGTGGAAACCTTCGGTGTGATTAAACCATTTGGGTTGGGCGGAATCGCCGCGCAGTACGGCATGACATATGTGACACTTTTAATTGTCGTTCCATGTTTGTGGTGGATGTTACGTCACACTTCGCTTGGTCTGGCGATCACTGCTGTCGGCGAAAATCCTGAAGCAGCGGATGTTGCTGGTATTAACGTAAAACTAACTCGCTACATCGCACTGATCATCGGCGGCATGCTGATGGCCGCTGGGGGAGCATTTCTCACTTTGGCGACACTTGGATCTTTTACACTCGACATAATTGCCGGGCGTGGCTGGGTGTGTTTGGCCCTCGTAATTTTTGGACGATGGGGAGTATTTCGTGCACTTGCAGGTGGATTGTTATTCTCATTTGTTTATGCATTGCAATTTAGATTGCGCCTACTTGACGCATGGCAAGGGGTGCCGTTCGAATTGTTGCTTGCACTGCCATACCTAATCACGATTGTGGCACTTGTGGCATCGGGTCGGAATGCAAAATATCCAGGCGCCTATTTGAAACCGTATCGACGTGCGTAACCAATATCACTGATAATTCATCTGATTAATTAAAGGAGTACGAGTTATGACTACAGCATCTGAGGACAAACAATTTTTGGCAGTGGCAATCGCCGAAGCGCGACAAGGACGAGCCGAAGGTGGAATCCCGATTGGGGGTGCGCTCGTTGTGGATGGCAAAGTTCTTGCCGGTGGACATAACCGGCGTGTGCAACATGGCTCGGCAATTCACCATGGAGAGACCAACGCACTTGAAAATGCCGGTCGCCAGCCCGCATCGGTGTACACACGGGCAACGATGTACACGACTTTGAGCCCGTGTCATATGTGTAGTGGTGCGATTTTGCTTTACAAAATTCCACGCGTTGTTATCGGCGAGAATCGGACTTATATGGGTGCCGAAGATTTATTGCGTAGCCACGGTGTGGAAGTCATCGTGATGGATGATGCTGAATGTATTGCAATGATGCAAGAGTTCATTGCCGCCGAGCCAACGCTGTGGAACGAAGACATCGGCGAGCCCGACGCTTAACTAGTTGTGTGCGTCAACAACCGATCTAAGAATACCTTGTAGGCGGGCGTCGGGCGTCGGGCGAGCGCCAAGATGTTCGATTACCCACGCGGCAACCTTGGTCGCAAAGTGCGCGGCATCAACTGCCGAGTCCGAATACAAATAATGTGCGATGAACGCCCCAGCAAATGAGTCGCCTGCGCCGGTCGCATCTACAAGATTGTTCGTTGCTGGCGGGATTTGGGTTGCAACTTCGCCATCGAACACGAGTGCACCGTCGGCATCAAGTTTTAAGATGATCAGTGCATCACTGTAAATTCCTGCAAGAGATCGCACGATGTCTTCTGGATCGTCACATCCTGTAAGCACTTGACCTTCCTCGTAGTTCGGGAACAAGATGTCGATATCCAGATCCTTTGTCCACGACAAAAAATGTTCGACACCCATTTCTTGAATCATTTGAAATGATGCGGGATCAAAAGAGATGGTTAAACCCTGTTGGCGCGCGATTTGTGCTGCGACGCGTGAAGCCGAGCGTGGTGGATCGGTGAAAAAACTCCATGCAGTTAGATGCAGGTGTTGTGACGACGTAATTATATGTTTTGGCAGTTCGGAAGGAATTAAATAAAAGTCAGCGCCATGTCCAGAAACCATTGAGCGCTCACCAGTTTGATCTACGAACACTGCAACGCTTCCCGTTAGATGCGCATCGGTCTGGACAAGATGATGTTGAATCTGTTCGGAATCAAGATCTTCGCGGGCGAGTTGGCCGAATCTATCCCGCCCAATTTTGCCAATGAAGTGCGTGTCTAGGCCGCATCGTTTTGCCCACACCGCCAAATTTGCCGCACTTCCGCCGGGAGTCAGCATCACTTCGCCGAACGAGTCACCACCTTTGAGCAGGCTGTTGTTCGTGCGTATAAGTACATCCCATGCAAAGTCGCCGATGACACATAACGATTGAGACATCGCTTCAACGGTACCGCCAGTTATTACTGGTGCAAGATGGCTGCTTCATTGCGTGATTCGGCAGTGGCAAGTGCCGCAACCGCGCCGATTACAAATATCGCGCCAATAATTCGTGGCATTGTTAATGGCTCGCTAAGGAAAACGACACCGGCAAATATTGCGGCAACTGGTTCAAAAGTTGTGATCACTGCAGTCTTTCCTGTTCCGATTCGCTTAAGTCCTGCGTAAAATGTGGCGGTTGGAAACACTGTAGATACGACAGCGATCAATACGATACTCGTCCAACCGAGCGCGGTCTCAGGAAATTGCACTGCCACAGATGCCGGTGAAACAAGCCAGTAGATAAAAAATGAGCAAGCAGCGCCGAACATCACAATTGTCACGCCCGTTAGCAGATCTACCTTTGGTAATACTCTCGAACTAGCGATCATGTATATCGCGTACTCGACGGCGACAATTAGCACCAAAACAACGCTGAATGTGTCTGCATTGCCAACTTGGCCCACCGTAATTGCTACACCGACAAGAGTCGAGACGAGGCAGATCACGATAAGTCGGCTCGGTTTGTGGCCGTGGATCCACCACGACAGCAGCACAACAATTAACGGATTGCAATTGAAAATAACAATTGCTAAACCGCTGTCGATTCGATCGAGTGCAGTGAAGTACAGCAATGCTGCGATGAAATATCCAATTGCGCCCAGCAAAAATAGTTGACCGAATAATTTCGGGGTAGGCCAACTAACTTCACGAGTCGAGACTTTGCGAACTACGAGCATCAGTAATGTCGCGACAGTGAACCTCGCCAACATTGTGCCGACGACACTTGCGCCGCTGTCGTATGCAAGCTTGGCGAAAGTCGGGGCTAGTCCAAAGGCCGTGCTGCTCATCAATATCAATGCGACGCCAACTGCCCGCTCGTTACTACGCACCCAACAAATCTATTACCCTGCTTGTTGTTAGTTCATCTAATATGTCAAAGTGATTGCGTGATGCAATCTCGGTGGTCGTTGCCACGTTGTGCCCCGGCACTGTAGACCAGGCGGTTGCGAATTCACGAGACTGGCGTTTGAATTCTTCAGTTTCCTTTTCACCCCAAATGATTAAAACTGGTGTATTTGGCGCATCGGCCACGCGATGTATTGGTGAGAGTCGCCGTGCAGAACCAGGATCAAGTTTGACGGCATCGTTGACCGATGTGAAGATAATTGGCTCGAGGTCGAAAACACCTGAAACAAGTATCGCGCCACCGAATTCGGTCGACACGGCCTTACCCATCGCCATTGCCACTAAATGCGCTCCGGCGGAATGACCGACCAGCAAGGTTCTTGCGGGCGAGTGACGTGAACTCAGAAATTCGATTGCGCGACGCGTTTGATCAACAAGTACATCAAGTGGTTCGTTCGGGCACAGCGAATAGTTGATCGAAGCCACGCTGTATCCGAGGTCGTGCCAACCAGGGGTTAGAAATGTTCCGTCATCGGCTGATAATCGGCGCCAAAACCCTCCATGCACGAAAACAATTAATGTTTCGTGTTCGGCGCCACCGCTCGGTGCGTACCAAAGCCATTCGTCTTGGTGACCACCATAATAAATTTGCTGATGTTTGATCATCTCGCGAGCGATGACACCTCGCGTTGCATAACTATCCAAAAATACTTGTACATCTGGAACGCACGAAGCCGGTGAGTACTCGCGTTCTAAAGTCTTGGCATCAAAATTGCGATACATCGAAACTATTACGACTCTTCGAAGAACGAGTGTTCAACGCCGATTCGTTTTTCACGCCTCCAAGCGAATGTAGTCAATACAGCAACCACAATGGCGAAACCGATCAGCACAATCGCAACTGCGGTCGACGAAATGTTATTAGTCAGCATGATTGTGCGCGAGTTTGTGATGATCACAATTCCACCAATCAGCGTTCCGAATGGTGCATGTGGTATTCGTCCCGCTAATTGCGCTGCAAATGGCGCCATTAGGACTCCGCCAAGGAGAAGACCCGAAATAACTTTCCAATCCAAACCTGACGTGGCAGACCCCGCAACAAAGCCTGCGCTCGCGGCAAAAGCCACAAGAAATTCCGAAGCACTCACGGTGCCAATGACGCGTCGCGGTTCGAACGTGGTGACGGACAGAAGTGTTGGCGTTGTCACTGGTCCCCAGCCGCCTCCACCGGATGCGTCGATAAAACCTGCGAAAAGACCAAGTGGAACAAGAAACTTGGATGTCGGTCGACCGGCAATAACTGGTACAAGTCTTTTACCGAGACCGAATCTGATCACAAGAATAACTCCCATTACCAAAAGCAACCAAGACATCCAAACTTTTGCGTCGCTTAACGAAAATTTGCTGAGCACGGTAGCACCCGCTACAGCGCCAACGGCGCCCGGCAGTCCGAGTCGCAAGACGATTTGCCAGTCAACATTCTTGGCGCGCCAATGTGATGCGCCTGATGCAAAAGTTGTACCGAGTTCGGCAAAGTGCACCGCCGCACTCGCCGCTAGAGGTGTGGCACCGACTAAGACAAGCAAACTGCTCGAGGTGATTCCAAACGCCATCCCGAGCGTGCCGTCGATCAGTTGCGCCAATGCTCCGACGATGGCAAAGATGAGTAGCGACATGTTTGGAGCGGGTGACGGGGATCG
>JABMNW010000082.1 GCA_013204455.1 Acidimicrobiaceae bacterium | reverse complement strand
TGCCATGCTTACACAGTGGAAGTAAATAGTCACGGTTACTTTCGTCGACCGTCATGAACGTTGACGAAGTCCTCGAAGCCGACTGGGGTGGGGTCGGTAATTTACGCGACCCTGTGCTGGTCATCGCTTTACGCGGTTTGTTCGACACATCCGGTGCCGCTACTGGCGCATTGGAGTGGTGTTTAGCCGATCGCGCAGTAACCGTGGCTGCCAGCATCGATCCGGATCCGTTTTTTGACTTCACCCAGGATCGCCCTGAGGTCTATCTAGACGAGGATGACCAACGTAGAATTCGGTGGCCCGAAAACGACATCGTTATTGCTCGCTTTCCGGACGGTGCACGCGATCTTGTCGTTCTCTCCGGCGTCGAGCCACACATCAATTGGAATATTTTTGCAGAATGTATTTTGCAAAGCGCCAAGAGTTTGAAATGCAGCGTTGTAGTCACTGTTGGTGCGTACGCAGAAGCCGTGCCTCATACGCGAACACCAATTGTTTTTGGTAGCACGGCCAATAGTGCCCTTGCCCACCGTCTCAAACTGGATCGGCCAAAGTACGAAGGTGTAACCGGACTTGTCGGCGTGTTGCACGAACGGTTTGAGCGTGAGCAACTAGCTTCGGTGTCGTTACGCGTCGGCGTGCCGCATTATTTGACTAATGCACAACATCCAAAATCTTCAGCAGCACTATTGCGACATTTGGAACATGTGCTCGGTGTACCCACCCGACATGCAGAACTCTATGAAGAGATTCAACGATGGGCAGAACTGCACGACGCTGCAGTAGAAGGCGACGCGCAGGTTTCTAATCACCTCAAGATTCTTGAAAGCGACTACGACCGTCGCACCAAAGTTGAAATTCCAACAGCCGAAGATCTAGGTGAACAGTTTGAGCAGTTTCTTCGTGAACAACTGCACGACGATCCAGAAAAGTAGTTTGCCAACTTGTCACTAGATGTTCGCTTGTTGTGCATCTAATTCGAATACGCTCCTACCGATGAATACACAGCCAACACTTAGTCGTCGTCTTGTTGCCGAAGCACTTGGCACAATGTTGCTGATTATCGCCGTTGTCGGCTCGGGGATCATGGCAACGAACCTCAGCACGGATGTCGGCATACAACTGCTGGCCAATGCCGGCGCGACTGCCGCCGCACTGATCGCACTGATCTTGATGTTCGCCGATATATCGGGTGCTCACTTCAATCCAGTTGTGACCGTCGCAGCAAGAGTTCTAAGTAGTTTTCCAAGTCGAGATATTGCACCATACATAGTTGCACAGACGATTGGGGGTTGCATCGGTGCAGTGATTGCCAATCTGATGTTTGATCTGAATGCAGTGACGCTGTCGACAAAGATCCGTACTGGTGGCAACATTTGGCTCTCCGAAGTAGTTGCCACCATGGGCCTGCTACTTGTCATCTTTTTGATTTCTCGCTCTAAGCGCGCATCGGCAGTGCCATATGCGGTTGGTTTATGGATCGGTGGCGCATATTGGTTTACCTCTTCTACCTCCTTGGCTAATCCTGCTGTGAGCATCGCCCGAAGTCTGACCGACACATTTGCGGGCATTGCACCAAGGTCGGTGCCGATGTTTGTCATGATGCAACTAGTCGGGTTAGTCGTCGCATTGCCGATTATCAAATTTATTGCACCGCAATCGTCCAGCAACGAGTAACGAATTGGCAAACACGCCGAATATTTTATTTCTCTGTGTACACAACGCAGGACGCTCGCAGATGGCTGCGGGTTTCGCCCGCAAAATTGGCGGCGACAGGATCAAAGTTTGGTCTGGCGGATCAGAACCAGCAGCGCAAGTGAATAAAGTTGCGATCCAAGCAATGCTCGAGATCGGGATAGATATTACGACACACACGCCGACTAAGTGGACTGATGCCGACATCGCCCAAGCAGACGTGGTGATCACAATGGGTTGCGGCGATACCTGCCCGTTCGTGCCAGGCAAACACTATGAAGACTGGAAACTCGACGATCCAGCCGGTCAAACTATTGATGCCGTGAGGTTAATTCGCGACGAAATTCGCCACCATGTAGAAAAATTGATCAGTCGATACAAATAGAAAGGGGCCCCAGGATAAACCTGGAGCCCCTTTCTCCACGACTCCATCTCTTTGAGAAAAAGGGTTCGTGGAATTAATTAGTTATAAATTACTTTGAGTTAACTTTCTTCGCCTGGGCAAGTCCAGCATCCTTCATCGCACCAGTTAGTGGGGCATAACCAAGAGCGTCCGCACTCGCGGGGGCGTAGGTGTTTAGTACCCATGTAAAGAACTCGCTGACGACTGCGTTCTTGGCACTCTTGGCTGTCTTGCCAAGACCATAAGTCACGGCAACGATTGGATACGCCGTCGAGTTGGTTGTCTGCTTGAAGTTGAAGGTTACGAATCCAATTGCATCAATTGAAGCACCGGCGATGAACGCCGACGATCCTGCCGCCGTTGGTCCGACGAACTTGCCAGCTGCGTTCTTAACATTTGCTGATTGCATGCCCTTGGCCGCGCGAGTGGCGTCAGTTACGAACGAAGCTTCGGCATATCCAATTGTGCCGCTGTTCTCAGCGACATAGTTGGAGAGATTTGCTGAACCGCTCTGACCCTGGAAGGTTGAACCGAACGAAGCAACCTTTGCCGAACCACCTGGTACACACGATGTGAACGCGTCGTTGATGACCCAGTCCGAGTTTGTTCCGTTTTTCATGAAGTTGCAGAAATTGTTCGTTGTCCCTGAACCATCTGAACGATAAACCACAATAATTGGCTTGTTCGGCAAATTTACTGCGCTAACTGCATACTTGCCGACTTTTTTTCCGGCCACTTTTACCGAATAATCTGAAGTACTTTTTACCGCGGCAGAAATTGCGATCTGACCCTTTGCGGCAATCGTCACTGACTTGACAGACTTCTTGGCTGTGTTGTCATAGAGTTCGACACTTTTACCCTTAGATGCTTTAAGCACCGATGGAATCAGTGTCACTGTGATCAACGCACTCGACGGACCAGTGGTTGCCCAAATCGAACTTGCGCCCTTAAGATCGCTCTTCTTCTTTGAGTTCGCCCATGCTGGGTTGGTCTTCATGTCGTTGGCGATTGATGGGTCATTCCACTTTCTGATTGTTCCACCGAAGATGCCGTTGATTGTTGCTGGGCTGAGTGAAAGCGTCTGGCCTTTGAGTTCATCTAGGCGATAAGCAATGGCAATTGGTCCAGCGACATATGGGACATAAATCCAATCGAAAGAACCAGCCTGTGCTGATGTGACACTTGAGTCGGTACCACCGAAATCGGTAAGTCCAGCCTTGAAAGCGGCCTTACCCTTGGATGATCCACCACCCGGGTTCGCGTATGTAACGTTGTCTCCAGTTGCTGCATTGTACGCAACTGTCGCCGAAGCGAGGAAGTTCTGCGGGAAGGTTGCACCAGATCCGCTTGCGCTCTCGGCAACTGCGACGGTGCATGCCGCGAGACTACCGACCACCGCAAGTGCGAGGGCGACGAATGGTTTCCGAAATGTTTGCATTGAAATGCTCCTGTTTGTTGTTGGTTGATCTAGTGCTTCTTAGCCCAAACACTATTTGGCGTATCTTGCGCACACCTGTCCAATGATCAAATTACAAACATCTATTTAGTGAACACTTAGTTAACGAATTAGAACTCAGCCAAATTTGCCCTGCACGTAGTCCGCTGTGCGAGTGTCTGATGGATTCGTAAACAATTTCTTTGTTGCGTCAGCTTCGACCAAGATGCCCGGTCCACTATCAGCAAGAAAAAACGCGCAATAGTCGCTGACTCGTGCCGCTTGTTGCATGTTGTGGGTGACTATAACCACTGCAATTTTTTCGGCGAGCTCTCTGATCGTCTCCTCGATTCGAAGTGTGCTGCCTGGATCAAGTGCCGAACATGGTTCGTCCATCAGCAGCACGCTTGGTTCAACAGCTAAAGATCGAGCAATACACAATCGTTGTTGTTGGCCACCAGAAAGTGACCCACCGGTTGCATTTAGACGGTCTTTTACTTCCTTCCATAAACCTGCGCGCGTCAAACAGTTTTCAACAACCGCATCGTGATCCGAAACCTTGAGATGCGCAAGTTTTATACCAGAAAGAACATTCTCTCGGATGTTCATTGCCGGAAATGGATTCGGCTTTTGAAACACCATGCCGATTTTTAGACGCACCGTCGCCGCATCTACATCCGAGGCATAAATGTCAGCACCATTTCGTAATACCTTGCCAGCCATCGCCGCCCCAGGGATGAACTCGTGCATTCTGTTAAGCAACCTGATGAAGGTCGATTTACCGCAACCAGATGGACCAATTAGACCAGTAACTGTTCTTTCAGGAAAACGCAACGACACATCCGACAGCACATGATGCTTGCTAAACCATGCGTGGATATTTTGCGCCTCAAGACCGTGGAACTCTGGTGTTACAGAAGCATCCTGTTCTAGTGTCTCCATGACCTATCGCCGATCCTTCCCACCCAAAAAGCGGGCAGCGGTAAAAAGTATCAATACAAGCAACATCAACACCAGCGCGCCAGTCCAGGCTCGATCAACTGCGTGTTCTGCGCCGATCTGAAGTTGACCGAATACATAGACCGGTAAAGAACTAACTGGCCCACCCATCGGATTAAAAACATAACTATTGTTTGACAAAGATGTGAGTAGCAGTGGCGCAGTTTCGCCGATCACACGCGCGACACCAAGAATTGCCGCAGTAGTCAAACCAGTTCGCACTGTCGGCAGAACTATCATCAACGAGGTGCGCCATTGACGAGCGCCCAGTGCATAACTTGCAGATCTCAGATCGTCCGGAACCAATTTAAGAACTTCTTCTGCTGTACGGGCGACGGTTGGCAACATCAGAACGGCTAGTGCAAACGATCCAGCCATACCGCTAAATGAATTTGTAAATTTCACGAATGTCGTATAAATAAATAATCCAGCAACGATTGACGGAACACCGCTCATTGATTGAACAACAAATCGCACCAAGAATGTCAGCCGACCACGAACTTCGGTCAAATAAACGCCACTGAGAATTCCAAGTGGAAGAGTGATGATTGTCGCATTCAAAACCATCATCAATGATCCGACAATTGCGTGACCAGCACCGCCTAAGTTGAGTACATCATCAGGGACCGTGGTGCGCATGTCTCCAACAAAGAAATTTGGTCTAAATCCTTTCGAACCTTTGATAATCAAACTGCCGAATATCGAAAGCCACGGCGTGAAAGCCAGCACCGCAGCAGCGATAATCGCAACACCGATCAGCGCATCTTTGCGAACTTTTGCGCTTAGGTTCCATGTCCGCACGACGGTGAACCCAACATAAATCAATAAAAACGTAAGTGCAAAACCGTCAATTCCTGCAAGTCCAGTAAATACCACGGTGGCCGCTGCAAGAAGCGCAGAAACAGCGACCGAAGATACCGCGACGATTCGCCGACGACGTGTCGGCTTCCAAGGAGTTGATGGCTCAGGAATCGAAGCCACAGGATTGATTTCGACGACACTCATGTTCGACTCATGCTCGCACCGTTGACTTTTGGACGATGGTTGCGGCAAGCATATTGACCACAAGGGTGAGTAAGAACAAAACAAATCCAGCCGCAACAAGTGCTTTCAACTCGTACTCAGTTGCTTCACCAAACTTAGTCGCGATCAGCGAAGCGATGTTTCCGCCTTCGGACTCAAGAATTTTAAAGTTGTATCGAAAGACAATATTCAGCAACAAATAAACTGCAATAGTCTCGCCCAGCGCACGACCGAGACCAAGCATCGCTCCACCAATTATTCCGCTGCGACCAAATGGCAATACAACCGTTCGAATCGCGCCCCACCGTGAACTACCAAGTGAATAGCAAGTATCAACAAGATCCCGCGGGGTTCGAGAAAATACTTCTCGGGTAACAGAAGTGGTGATTGGAACAATCAGTGACGCCAATACACAACCAGCGATAAATGGGCTCCGACCAAATATTTCATTTTCAACTTTAAACAATGGGAACCAACCGAATCGAGAATTCAACAACATCGCCCATCTCTCGCCAAAGGATGTAAAAACTATCAGCCCCCACAAACCAAAAATCAGCGAAGGAATCGCTGCGGCAAGGTCGAGCAACGCAGTAAGTATTTTGCGTATTTTAAACGGTGCATAAAACTCCAAATACAGTGCGCCACCAATCGCCAGAGGCAAGGCAATTATCAATGCGATAAATGCGACAAGAATTGTGCCCGTAAGCATCGGCCCGATCGAGAAATCATCGAGAATAACTCCATCGCCAGTTCCCGCAGTCCAGTTCGAACCGGTGATGAAACTGATTCCCTTGTCGTTAAATACTTGTGCGCTTTTAACAAATAGAAACAAGCCGATTAAACCAAGAATAATTAGCGATGTCAGTGCACCTGATGTGACAATGCCACGAAAAATGCGATCAGCGCGATTATAAACAACCGATAACTCTCGGGGTTCTGGGCTGATCTGGCTTGGTGACACTGCCGACATAAGAGATAATCCTCGCTGTCCCGGGTGACCTCAATCTGTCGCCAAGGTTAACGAACGGTGAATTATCGACCTGCCATTACTTACAGGAGCAGGCCATATCTATTTAGCTATTTACGGCTTTAAACCCAATCTCAAGGTCGGCCAAAATGTCGTCAATCGACTCGAGGCCCACCGAGAGTCGCACGAGCCCGGGTTCAACACCAGTCGCCAGTTGCTCAACTTCCGTCAACTGGCTATGAGTCGTGGTTGCTGGCTGAATCACCAAACTGCGGACATCGCCGATATTGGCAACATGGCTGTGCAACTCGAGAGCTTCAACAAACTTCTGACCAGCCTCGCGTCCACCCTTAAGCACGAACGCAATTACCGAACCGTAGCCAAGACCGCGACCGTACTTTTTGGCTCGCTCGTGCCACTTGCTGGTTGTCAATCCAGCGTAATTAACTTGCGTTACCTCTGGGCGTCCGGCAAGGAACTCACCAACTTTTTGGGCATTTGCAAAGTGTCGCTCCATCCGCAGAGACAAAGTTTCAAGACCCTGCAAAAACAAGAACGAGTTGAACGGTGTTGTCGCTGCACCAATATCGCGCAACATTTGTACACGGGCTTTGATGATGTACGAACCCGCACCTAGTGCCGGCCAATACGCCAAGCCATGGTAACTCGGATCTGGTTCGGTGAAGTTTGGAAAGCGATCGTTTGCACTGAAGTCAAATTTGCCACTGTCGATGATTGCCCCACCGATTGAAGTTCCGTGTCCTCCGATGAACTTGGTCAGCGAATGCACGACAATGTCTGCGCCCCACTCAATCGGACGAATTAGATACGGCGTTGGAGTCGTGTTGTCAACAATCAGTGGCACACCTATTTCGTGTGCAACTTTCGACACACCTTCGATGTCGAGCACATTGTTCGCCGGGTTGGCCAAAACTTCGCCGTAAAACGCTTTTGTATTTGGTCTGGCCGCCGCACGCCATTCGTCGAGATTGTCTTGATCGTTGACGAACGAAACATTAATTCCCAACTTTGGCAACGTGTAATGGAACAAGTTGTATGTACCGCCGTACAAGCTTGGCGACGAAACAATGTGCGAGCCAGCCTCTGCCAGTGTGAGTATCGCTAGCAATTCGGCCGCCTGGCCAGAACTTACGGCAAGTGCGCCTGGCAAACCAACCGCGGTTGTTATGCCACCTTCAAGCGACGAAAGGCGTGCTTCGAGCACACCTTGAGTTGGGTTCATAATTCGGGTGTAAATGTTTCCGATCTCGGCGAGCGCAAACAGATTCGCTGCATGTTGCGTATCGCGGAACTCGTAACTTGTTGTCTGGTATATGGGCACCGCGCGAGCGCCAGTTGTTGGGTCTGGCTCTTGACCTGCATGAATTTGTCGGGTTTCAAAACCCCAATTTGGATTTGTCATGGGTGCAACTTAGCAGACTAATCCCGACCAAACAACTCGGGATTAAATTATTGGAGATTTAACCCCCTAGAGTCTCACTGTAACATTTTACGCCCAATTCGTCTCCTATAAGGAGACAAACTTGCCATTGAATATCATTTGTATTATATTTACTGTGCAGTACATTTCTATTAGAGGTATAAATTGAGCACAAAATATCACTCACAAATGAAGACGCTTGGTCCACGAGCAGCGCAACTCTTCACTGAGCTGAATGAACGGCGTCGATCTACGTTCACCTTGGCGGATGTGGGCTCAATCACCGGCCTATCGGCGGCAGCGGCCCGCAATCTCGTGCACAAGGCCCTGCAACGAGGATTGGTGACGCGACTGAAGCCGGGCCTGTACAACCTTGTGCCCTTCGAACTTGGCTGGGCCACTGAACACATCGACAGCCCATACCTAATTGCGCGTGAACTCGCTGGCGCAGCGCCCTACTTCCTGTCTCACGGCACAGCACTAGAACTGCACCGCATGGTGACGCAGCCGAGCTTCACCGTGTATGTGTCATGCACGCGACGCATGCGTCCGCAGACGGTCGGCGGCTATAACTTTCGGTTTGTCCACATCACCGCGGAACAAGAATTCGGGGTCATGAAGTACTGGATCGACAAGGAGCGCTTCGCGATGATCAGCGACATGGAGCGCACCATCATCGATGGTCTCCGACACCCGGCATTTGCCGGTGGTATCACAGAAGTCGCCAAGGGATTGTGGATGAAGCGGACTGTGCTGAAAGTCGAACGGCTAGTGGACTACGCACAACGCCACGGCATCGGTGCCGTCGTGCGCCGTCTCGGCTATCTGCTGGAACACTATGACATGGCTGATGCTTCGGCACTGGAACCGCTGCGTGACATGTTGACGGCAACTTACCAGCGCCTTGATCCACTGCTCCCTGCCGAGGGGGCATTTCTCTCACGTTGGCGGCTCCAGCTAAACGTGACTCCAGAGGAACTGGATGCGGTGAGACTCGGCTGATGATTCCTCAACGCAATATTTCTCTGATCTCGAACACGCTGGTGACCGCTGGCGGGCGGCGCATCCCCGAGGCCGTCATCGAACGCGATTACGTGCTGGCATGGTTCCTGACCGGTCTGGCCGGCCATCCGTTGCGCGATGTGCTGGCCTTCAAAGGTGGCACGGCTCTGCGACGCTGCTGGTTCAAGGACTATCGGTTTTCGGAAGATCTAGATTTCACCTTGACCCGTCCGATCACCCTCGAGGAGATCATGGCGGGATTGAACGAAATCTTCGCGACCGTCGAAGCCGACTCGGGCCTGCGGATCGCGTTCGATCGCGAGGACCGCTACGACCACAAAAACAGTCACACCTTCTACTTGCGCTACCAGGGACCTCTGCCTACCGCGAACGACGTGAAGGTTGACATCACGATCAACGAAGTCTTGTGCTTCCCTCTACAAGACCGCCCGATACAGCGCACATACGATAATTTTGACGACCTGCCCGAAGGGCCGACCGTGAGTGTCTACGCCATCGAGGAGATCGTGGTTGAAAAGCTGCTCGCCTTGAGCGATCGGGCACGTAACGAGCCGCGCGACCTGTATGACCTTTGGTATCTGTTCGACTCGACCGACATGCGCATTGCAGAGATGTGTGCCGAGCTTGATGCCAAGCTGGCACTGCGGCAACGTATCGTCGTAGACATGGCGCAGGCAATCGCCGCCAAGGAAGATCGTCTTCGGCAACTCTGGACCATTCGTCTCGCACACCAAATAAGCCATCTTCCGCCATTCGACGACGTCTTTCGGGAAGTGCTACGAACCGTTCGCACAGCCGACTTGCCGAAACTGGGCGTTTAACCGCCGGAAATTTCACTCACTTTCTGTTTTCCCTTGGAAATCCACGGCATCATCGAACGCAAATGGGCACCAACCTTTTCGATTGGATGATTCTTACCAGCATTGCGCAACTCGGAGAATCGCTTACGGCCTGCTTCGCTTTCGGCGATCCACTCTTCGGCGAACTTGCCAGACTGAATCTCTTCCAAAATTAACTTCATCCGCTTCTTGGTGTCGGCATCGATAATCCGTGGTCCACGAGTGACATCGCCGTACTCGGCCGTGTCCGAAATCGAATATCGCATCCCAGCGATGCCCTCTTCGTACATCAAGTCGACAATCAGTTTTACCTCGTGCAGGCATTCGAAATATGCCATCTCTGGTGCGTAGCCAGCGTCAACGAGCGTTTCGAAACCTGCCATCACTAGCGATGTAAGTCCACCGCACAACACAACTTGTTCTCCGAACAAATCGGTTTCTGTTTCTTCGGGGAATGTTGTTTCGATTACACCTGCTCGGGCTCCGCCGATTGCTTCGGCATACGACAACGCAAGTGCTTTGGCACCGCCAGTTGCGTCTTGGGACACAGCAATTAGTGCCGGCACACCGCCGCCTTCGGTAAACGTGCGGCGCACAAGATGACCTGGACCCTTTGGCGCAATCATAATTACGTCTACACCTTTTGGTGGAGCGATGCGTTCGAATCGAATATTGAATCCGTGCGCGAATGCAAGCGCTTTGCCGTCGGCAAGATTGCCTTTAATTTGCTCGTCATAGATAATCTTCTGCTCAGTGTCAGGTGCGAGCATCATGATTACATCTGCCCACTTTGTCGCCTCGGCGATCGACATAACTTTTAGCCCTGCCGAAGTTGCCTTAGCCACCGAGGTCGAACCTTCACGAAGTCCAACGACTACATCCACCCCTGAGTCCTTAAGGTTCAACGCATGCGCGTGACCTTGCGAGCCGTAACCAACAATCGCGACTTTTTTACCGCGAATAATTGAAGGATCTGCATCCTTCTCGTAGTAAACGTTTGCAGCCATTAGTTTGCCTTTCTTTTGGGTTCTTTCACCGCACGAGTTCGTGCAGTGCGATCTAATTTTGGTAGCGCCACGCGGCCGCTGCGCTGTGATTCGATGATCCCATATTGTCGTAGCAATTCTGAAAAATCATTCAATTTTTCTGGACTTCCATCCAGACTCACAGTCAACGCATCTAAGCCAACGCCAAGAATCTTGCCTTCAAAGATATTCGTCAGTTCGACAATCTGGCCGCGCTGTTCTGGTGTGGCTCGAATTGTGGCGACCATCAGCTCACGTTCGACCGAATTACGCGGGTCTAGTTCGGAGATACGCACGACATCTACAAGTTTAAACAATTGCTTCACCATCTGTTCGAGCGTCGCACTCTCGAGATCAACCACAATTGTGATGCGACTGTACTCTTCTTGCTCGGTTGGTGCCACGGCAAGAGAAAAAATATTGTAACCACGTCGCGCGAACAATGACGCGACACGGGCCAACACACCAGGTTTGTTTTGCACCAACACGGAGAGCACATGATGATTTACGGCCACGCCGAACGGATTATTCCCGCTCATCGCAGATACTCCCTTCGGTCTTGTTGCGATGGTTGCAAAATGATGTCGTCATTACTCTGACCTACGGCAACCATCGGGAATACTTTTTCGTCTGGCTCAACGCGGAAATCAACAACAACAGGTCGGTCGTTGATGCTGTTGGCTTTGTCAATCGCCGATTCGACTTCTTCTGGCGAATCAACACGAATACCGATACAGCCCATCGCTTCGGCCCACTTCACATAGTCGGGAAGGGCTTGGGGAAAATGAACTTGGCTGTAGCGCTTGTCGTAGAACATCTCCTGCCACTGACGAACCATCCCAAGATTTGAATTGTTCAAGATGCCAACCTTGATCGGAATTTGCTCAGTCGATGCAGTGATCAGTTCTTGTGCAGTCATCTGAAAACAACCGTCACCATCAATTGC
>JABMNW010000081.1 GCA_013204455.1 Acidimicrobiaceae bacterium | reverse complement strand
TTGGCATAGCTATGTACTTCTTTCTTGTTTTTTGATATGCACTTCCATGATCGAAAGTGCTTGGTCAAGGGTAGCAACATAGTTTGCGTATTCCTAATGATGGCTAAATGTTTCTGATGCCGATTGTCCTTTAACGGTAGGGGTTTCTAAGAAGTGACGAGGGCTTGAAACTCGCGAATGCGCATTTGATGCGACGAGGATGTACTTACGTCCGACAATGTTCCAGATGCACCGGTACTTGAGCGCCACGTAACTCGCCAAATTATCGAGATACTCGCCGAGAAAAGTCCACTCGAATCAATTGCCGACGAATGTCTATATGTATACATACATGGCGATGGCAGTAAGTCGCCGATCAGTGTTGTCCACCGTATGCCTGGACCAACGCACGTTTTTTTACCATATCCAAACAGTCCGTCGCCCGGACGAAAATTTAGTTTGGTTGGTGTTGCAGTTGTGGTCACCGAAATTGGGCCGCTTGGAGTTGGAATCCACGCTGTTACCGATTTTGGTTGCCACACTGCTGGTTGGACCCAAAACCAAACGCCGATATTTATTAGTCCGCCTCGGGCAGGCGGAGCGAAGTCGCCGAACGGAGCAGGAATTAGATCGTAAGCAATGCTCGCGGCCGAACGCGCAATCGTTTCTGTTGAAACTTCTGGTATCCAGTGGTAGGTCGTAGTTTCGTTTCTGCAGGCGCGGTCATAAAGTCGGTAACTTACCGACCCGACTTCTTTTGTTACTTCTGTTCCTGCACCTTGACCTTGGCCAGAGTCGCGTGGGACTGATGCTGACCATTCGCACGAACTTGGCTCGCCAGTAGTGCCGTCTTGGCCAACGAGAATTCCAGCGATAATTGTTCGGTCAACTACTGCGCCATATTCATCGCGCACGATCACAGGCCCTTCCAAATCGGCATGCGCAACTGAAGCAAAACTGAAAATGATTACGGTAACGACCGTTAAAACTGATCGAGTTCTCATGGCTTGAAGTTGCAAATGTCGGTGTTGTACAACTTTTTGTGAATTTCATAGTAGATCCAACGCCAACGCTGGTTATCTAGTTGCAATGTCCAGCGTGCGCGCGATGAAGAGATTCGGTCATTGAATATAAATCCATCCATATACAGAATCACTGTGTCGTAAATACATGTTTCGATCTCGGCAATCATCGTTGATCTGTCGACATTTACTGATTCGATACGCACTAGTCGCTGACCATGTCCGGGGCGACTGTAGATATTGCTTGATGCGTATAGGTTCATCTGGTCGCTTAACGCTTGGTGATAATCGGTACCGACAATCGTGAAGTCCTCGACGTGGCATGCCTTTGGTCGCTGATTACATTGGTTAATCCATTGCAAAGATTCCGCAAATTGTTCACGCACTTGATCGACCAAATCAGCCGCGCTTGCAACCGAATCAGCCGCGCTTGCAACTAGTCCAGTCTCGCTAGCGACGGTAATTGTGCTGGCAGCAACGGTCGTAGCCGTCAGAGAGTCTCCGTGAATTGACTCTTGAACCGTGCTCGCCGTATTCAAAAAACTCAAGGTGGGCGACGAACCACATCCAACAAGTACCAACATGCCAAATACAACTTTCGTAAAATTCATCCTGTCCCCGCCAGAGTGCCGATACGGCAGTGTGCCTGCGATGTGTGCAACGAGGTGAAACTGTGCACCTAATTACAGCAATGTGATGATTTTCCCCGATATTCCTAGCTAATCGTGTCACTGGATGTCATCAGCCAGTCGGTAGAGTTGGTAAGCCCCAATTTCCAGGATCTGCGACCAAACCCATGACACGACAGCACCCCGAGTTTGACGACGAGCAGACGTTCATCGATCACGCCTACGAGTGCCTAGAACTAACCAAAAAAGATGCGTGGAAAATTCGCGAAATGAATGAGGCTTCGATGGGTGGCACCTTTCAGGCGCGCTTCGAGCGCAACGCTTTTGACGAAGTCTTAGTTGGTCGGCTGACTCAACTTGATCTGGGCGACTCGGCACTTGTCTTTGGTCGCATCGATCGGCTCGCCGAATCGCCAGATTCGTTCGAAAGTTTTCACATTGGAAGAATTGCCGTTGCCGATGGTGCCAGAGAGCCCGTCGTCGTTGATTGGAGAGCGCCCGTTGCAGAACCGTTTTACCGTGCGACTGGACGAGAACCGATGGGTCTTGCTCGCCGCCGACATTTCGAAGTACAAGGTCGCGAGTTATTCGGAATCGAGGACGAATTATTTGGCAAAGGTCACCTCGGTGTTGGTCATGATGAAGGCCTTGATGGCGAACCAGTTTCGAGCGGTCCTGCGTTGCGTGGATACAGCACTCTGCTCAGTGTTTTGTCGCGCGGCCGAACTGGACAACTTGGTGACATCGTTGCCACAATTCAGGCAGAGCAGGACGAAATTATTCGCTCACCGCAACAGGGCGTACTTGTCGTTGAAGGAGGTCCAGGTACGGGTAAAACAGTAGTCGCGTTACACCGTGCCGCGTATTTGCTTTATACCTATCGCTTCCCACTCGAAGATCAAGGTGTTTTGGTTGTCGGACCTAATCGCGTCTTTTTACGATACATCGAGCGCGTCTTACCATCGCTCGGAGAAGCTGGTGTTGAGCAAGTTATATTGGCCGATCTCGTTCGCGGCCATAGTTTCACGGCCAAAGACAGTGAATCAATAGCTCGGATCAAAGGCGATCTGCGGATGGCGCAAATTGTTGCGACAGCAATTCATGATCGACAGCGACCGTTGCGCAACAATGTTGAGATTGCATTTGGTGCTGGTTACCTGCGACTCACAAGAAACGAGTCGCAGACGCTTGTTAGTGAAGGGCGCCGTCGGTTTCGTCGACACAACGCTGCACATCATTGGGTAGAGACAGAAATAGTCGCCATGATGATCGCCTCGAGTCGTAATCCGGATGCGGATACTGAAACGATGCGCAGCGCGCTACGCGATCTCCCAGAATTTAAAGCGGTAATTAACTACATCTGGCCGGTGCTCACTCCAGCAGAGTTACTGCATGATCTGTACTCATCTAAGGCATTGCTACGTCTTGCTGCCCAAAAAGTTTGTACACCAGATGAATACGAATCATTACATCGCACGCGTGCAGAATCTCTGGCACAAGCAAAGTTCAGCGATGCTGATGTTGCTGTGCTTGACGAGGCACTCGCCCTGTTAGGTCCAAAACCGAGGCGCAATGGTCGGATCAACGATGCTGACGAAGTTCGTACTTACGGTCACATTGTGATCGACGAAGTGCAGGATCTTTCACCGATGCAACTGCGGATGGTTGGGCGCAGGTCGCTCAATGGCGCGATGACAGTTGTTGGCGATATTGCCCAAGCGACATCGGCGCATGCACCAGCATCATGGAAGGAAGTTTTGGCAAATTTACCAAAGAAAAATCCGTCTCGAGTAATTGGTTTGACGGTTGGCTACCGAATTCCACGTCAGATAATGGAACTTGCGACACGCGTAATGCAAGCAGCCGCTCCTTCACAAGTTTCGCCGATATCTGTGCGAGAAGGCGAAGAGCCTCCAAGAATAATTGCCACAACACGAGCTCTTTTATTCGGCGAACTCGTTAAAGAAACTAAACGCCTCGTCGCAGAACTGAATGATGGCAATATCGCAATTGTCTGCCCAGATGAGATGTCGGAACAAGTTTCGCTTGCGCTAGATGCGGCTGAGATACAACATGGTCGGGCTGGAGTATCGGGCATTGAGGCGGGCTTAAGTGTTGTGCCGGTGAGCGTGATCAAGGGTCTCGAATTAGACGGAGTGATCGTCTTTGAACCAGCAAAAATAGTCTCAGCGCAATTACTTGGGTTGCGGGCGTTGTATGTCGCACTCACACGTTCAACACGGCGACTTAGCATCGTGCATAGCGAGCCGTTACCCGACGCAATGAGTCGATAATTACAATGAGTCGATAATTACAATGAGTCGATAATCAAGGGAAGAAATCGCAATGCTTTGTCGGCATCAGCTGGACGATTAAACGTTATCGAACTTTTAACTAGGGCGAAAACACGCTCGAAATCTACAGACAGTTGATCGTTTATTGCGAACAATCTTGGCTGAATCTCATCAGCCAGTAAAGTTAATCGCGTCAAATGTTGGGTTGCCTGTGCGCGGTCGCCGACCTGCATCGCGTCACTGAGTTCGTCAACGATTTTCAGCATTTCGTCGAGTAATTCTTTTGTGCTGGCGGATAAATTTACAGTTTCATTACCAGAAGCAGTCGCACTGATTGTGGCAGTAGTAGTTGCCGTCTCGTTGATCGTCGTAGCGCAACCACCAACAATTACTAAACTTGTAAAACAAAACACGCCTCGACACAGCAAACCGCATCTATTGATATTCCCAATTCGATTTTTCATTGGTAAATTTTATTTTGTCAAGGTAACGAGAAGTCGACTACTCGTAAATAGATCAATATCGACATCATGATCAAAAATAGAATCCATGATTCGCACAGTTACGGGACCATCAACTTGACGATTAATAATTTTCCCACTGCGCCCAGGAATGATTTCATTGTTCTGGAGCACATCGAGAATACCTTCTGCCTCTTCAAGTTCTTCAGGAATTCTTACAACAGTGAACTCTGCACCGACACTCACTGCATTCAGTGGCGTTAGAACGTCGCTGTCGTGACTAGTGCCAGGAATCGGATTTCCGTGCGGGCAGGCTGTCGGATGTCCAAGCATCTCGGCTAACGCAACTTCGACTTCATCAGTTATAACATGCTCCCATTTGCAAGCTTCGTGATGCGAAGTCGACCATGATAAGCCGAGCACATTAATTAGAAAACACTCAGCGAGGCGATGTCGACGCACGACACGCTCGGCAAGTTGCGTACCCGTAACAGTTAAAGCAATTGTTGAACCTGACAAGTTGACAAGACCCTGGGTTTCCATCCGCTTGATCATCTCCGAAACCGATGCTCGCGAAACCTTTAAACGATCGGCGATTCGCGCCTGGATTAATTCGACCCCGTCTTCTTTGAGTTCAAAGATTCGTTCGCAGTATTCCTCGAAAGCCGGGTGAAATTCCGAGGTTGGATGCATGGTTCGACTCTATCTTTGAGGAATTGATGCGTCATTGGTTGGTCTGACATCGAGCCTAAAGTCCGCGTTCTTTGTCGTCTCGGTCGGCAGCCTTCACTGAATATTGCACAAGGATCGCTGGGGCAAGTACAACACAACCTGCAATCAAACCAGTTGAAGCAATTCGACTTGTGTTCGGCGTGAAGTCAACAATCAAGCCCCAAATCACGGCGATCATTGACACACCAAAAAAGCTATAACCCAAACGGCTTGCGCGCTTGGCCCACTGCGAAATAATTCGTCGCTTTACAAGGATTGGATCGTTGGGTTGTGTGTCAGAATCCATACCGTTGTGTTCATGATAGTTGGCGGTTCTCGATGGTCGTAGTGCGTTTCTTGAAAAGCGTCCGGCGCGGTTTAAAGGTGAGTAAATAGTGACCAACGGAAAACTAATTAACGGAAAGCTAATTAACGGAAAAATAGTTGACTTTGCTGATGTCGTAATTGTTTACGACAACTTTCCGGCAATTGCCGGCGCCACATTTACGGTCGCGTCGGGTGAAATTGTTTTACTTCAGGGGCCCAACGGCGCTGGTAAGACAACTTTGTTGCGGGCGTGCGCTGGCCTGTTGCCGATTACACGCGGTACGGCGAATGTCTTAGGTTGTGATCTTCGTTCCGACCGGTTCGCGGTTCGTTCTCGAGTTGGATTGCTTGGACATGCGAATGGTTTATATCAAGATCTCACCGTGTTGGAAAATATGTTGTTCTGGTCTCGTCTCGTCGGTGCGACACGCAGTGACATTGACCAAGCAATGAGTGCGATAGGTCTTGCCAGTCGTCTTAGTCAGACGCGAGTAGCACATCTTTCTGCAGGTCAGCGTCGTCGTTGTGCGCTTGCAACTTTGATAGTTCGTCGCGCCCAACTATGGCTGTTAGACGAGCCACACGCTGGCTTGGATGCACAAGGTCGCGATGAGTTAGATCGAACATTGCGCACCGCACGAGACTCTGGCGCCACAATAATATTTGCGTCACACGAAATTGAACGTGCTCGATCTTTGGCGACGCGCAGTCTGACTGTTGCAGGAGGCGTGGTGACTTCGACATGAATAAAATATCTGGTGTACGTCGTGTCGTTGGCGCCGTTTTAATTAAAGATTTACGAATCGAAGTGCGAAGTCGCGTAGTCACAAATCAGGTTCTTCCGTTTGCTGGGTTGATCATGATCATGTTTGCGTTTGCACTCGACAATGATGACGTCTTACAACGCGTTGCTGGCGGATTGATTTGGTTGGCAACGATGTTTTCGCTGGTCGTTATTGTGCAACGCTCATTTGCGATTGACACTTCTGACGGGGCACTGGACTTGTTGCGTGTTGCCGGAGTAGATCTGTCGGCGGTATTTCTGGGAAAGGCGATCGCCCTGACGATGCAACTCTTGGTGCTTGATGTGGTGCTTGTCGCCGCTGCGTTTTTGTTATATCAGGTACAAGTTTCTGCTGTCGGGTTTGTGCTGTTAGTCACTTGTGTAATCTTCGCGACGACTGGCTTGGGCTTCGTCGGTACGCTCTATGGCGGTCTCACTGCAGGCGCAAAAGGACGCGAAACATTGCTTCCGTTGTTGTTGTTGCCTGTTATGGCACCAGTTCTTATTGCTGCGACACGAGCCACAGAAGCGGCTTTTGGCAGTGGTGGGGCAGTGACATCTGAAGGTTGGGCATGGGTTGGTCTGCTAGCTGTTTTCGCAGCAGTCTTTGGTCTCGGGGGCACATTAGCTTTCGGTCCGCTGATTGATGAATGAATTTAGAAAACCAAAAAGGAGTCTCGAACAAGATGTCGCAAGTTAGCCCGAGATTAGCTATCACTATCACTGGCACTGGTACTCGCTTTACGCGTGTGCTTGGTGTTCTGGCCGTCGTCGTGATGACATGGGTTGTTGTCAGTGGATTGTTCTTAACACCGCAAGATGTTGTTCAGGGTGATGCAGTACGAATTATGTACATTCATGTTCCGTCTGCGTGGATCGCCTATATCGCTTTTATAGTTACGGCCGTTGCGTCAGCGTTTTGGATCTTGAGCAAGCGCCACTCGATGGGGTTTGATCGTGTTGCTGGTGCGTCTGGCGAAGTTGGCGTGTTGTTTGTCGCAATCACTCTTGTAACTGGAAGCCTTTGGGGTCGTATCACCTGGGGAGAGTTTTGGCAGTGGGATCCACGCTTAACGACGACGGCATTTTTGTTCGTTACATATATTGGTTATCTCGCGGTGCGGCAACTCGAGGGATCAATTGAGCAACGCGCCAGACGCTCTGCAGTAATCGCGTTACTTGCCGTGCTCGAGATTCCGCTCGTGCATTTCAGCGTCGTGTTTTGGAGAAGTCTGCATCAAAAAGCCACAGTGCTCGACCCGAATGGCGATGTTAAAATGGACGGCTTAATGCTGTTTACGCTTTTCTCAGGAGTTATCGGATTCACCTTGGTGTTTGTCTGGCTTGTGGTGCATCGCCAGCGCACAATGCTGTTGGGTGATCTCGCTGATCAGCAGGGTCTCGACACTGCGATACTCGCACGCCAAAATGAAGGAGTCAGCGACTAAGTGGATAACGCCGGATTTATCGTCGCCTCATATCTAATTACGATTGGCGGGATTTCATTGTTTGCGCTGCTCACTCTGCTGCGCGCCAAGAAGTCCGCGCGGCTCGTTCTAGATCGTGACAAGACGTGGCTTTAATGTCATGGCTCTAATGTTGTCGCTTTAGTTTTATGGATCTAACCCCGCGACCCGAGAGCACACCGCCAAAGCGACGTCGTTGGCTGCCAATTATCGTTCTTTCACTTGTTGGCGTCGGTGGAGCAATCATCGTCACCCAGTTCTTGTCTTCGGCAATTGACTATTACTGCAATGT
>JABMNW010000080.1 GCA_013204455.1 Acidimicrobiaceae bacterium | reverse complement strand
GTCTATGAGATAAACCCACAAGCCCTAGTCTTAATGGGGTGAAATCAGCATTGCGCAGTCTGATTGATGAATCGGTCACGATCATCCGTGAAGTCGCTGCTGAGTTTGAACGGCCGGTGATGTTGTTTTCGGGTGGTAAAGATTCGGTCGTAATGTTGCATCTTGCGGCGCGCGCATTTAGCCCTGCGCGAGTCCCCTTCCCAGTGATGCATATTGATACTGGGCACAACTTTGCCGAAGTAATCGAGTTTCGCGACCGAGCGGTGCGCGATCTCGACGTACAACTAATTGTTGGTTCTGTACAGGCATCAATTGATGCAGGACGCATCCAAGATGTGACTGGGCCCCGTGCCAGTCGCAACCCTTTGCAAACAGTTACCCTGCTTGATTCAATTGCCGAACATCGATTTGATGCCGTATTTGGTGGCGCTCGACGCGACGAAGAACGGGCTCGTGCCAAAGAACGTGTTTATTCGCATCGCGACGCATTTGGCCAATGGGATCCCAAGTCACAACGGCCAGAACTTTGGGGTATCTACAACGGCAAACATCGACAAGGTGAGCACTTTCGAATTTTTCCACTATCAAACTGGACCGAGTTGGATATTTGGCGCTTCGTTGCCGACTACAACATTGATTTGCCAAACATTTATTACGCACACCGCCGCCAAGTATTCCGCCGCGATGGAATGTGGATGGCCGTCTCACCATTTCTTACACCAGAAAAAGACGAAACAGTTAGCGAGGAACTTGTGCGCTTTCGCACCGTTGGCGACGCAACTTGCACGGCGGCGATCGAATCAAGCGCAACCACAATTGAGCAAGTAATCGCCGAAACCGCTGTTGCACGAATTACCGAACGCGGCGCAACTCGCGCCGACGACCGTATCTCCGACGCTGGGATGGAAGACCGTAAGCGCGTGGGATACTTCTAGTGGAACGATTGCACTTTGCCACGGTTGGTTCGGTGGACGATGGTAAATCAACGCTGATTGGTCGATTGCTTTACGATTCAAAGAGCATCTTCGAAGATCAACTAGAACACATCGAAGCAGTTAGCAAACGCCGCGGTGACGACTATGTCGACTTGTCGTTATTGACGGATGGTCTGCGCGCCGAGCGCGAGCAAGGCATCACGATCGATGTCGCGTATCGCTATTTCGCTACGCCCAAGCGCAGTTTTATTATCGCCGATTGCCCTGGACATATTCAGTACACCCGCAACATGATTACTGGTGCATCAAATGCCGACTTGGCACTCGTATTAGTCGACGCCCGAACAGGAATCGTCGAACAGACGCGGCGCCATAGCCTGCTCGTTTCGCTACTTGGTGTGCCGCATCTTGTGATCTGTATCAACAAAATGGACCTAGTCGATTACGACAGCGCCATATACGACGCAATCCGTGAAGAATTTGAGACTTTTGCATCAAGATTGGATCTGCGTGACGTAACTTTCTTGCCGATCAGCGCCTTGGCCGGTGACAATGTTGTTAGTCGCTCAGCAAACATGCCATGGTTTGAGGGCCCGACACTTTTGCATCATCTCGAAAATGTCTACACCGCGAGCGACGATAACCGAATCGATACACGCTTTCCTGTGCAGTATGTAATTCGACCGCAACGCCAAGACACACCCGACTATCGGGGCTACGCCGGTCGCGTGGCAGGAGGACTGTTGCGAGTCGGCGACGACATAATGGTTTTGCCTTCAGGATTAACAAGCACGATCACTGGCATCGATTCTCCGGATGGACCAATTGCGCAGGCCGAGCCTGGTTGCGCCGTGACAATTCTGCTTGCCGATGATCTTTCAATCACGCGTGGCGACATGCTGTGTCGACCAAACAACCGACCAAGATCATCGCAGGAACTTGAAGCAATGCTGTGCTGGATGGATGACGTCGCTCCACTAGAAATCGACAAGATTTACTCGATTAAACACACAACGAAACTCGCCCGTGGCAAAGTTTCGAATGTCTTGTATCGATTGGATATTTCGAACTTACATCGTGAAACCAACATCAACGAATTGAAATTCAACGAAATTGGACGGGTCACACTGCACACAACTAGCCCATTGTTCTTTGACGACTACCATCAGAACCGTACAACTGGTTCGTTCATCCTCGTGGATGAATCAACAGGACAAACCGCTGCTGCTGGCATGTTGTTATCACCGAGATCATGATTCGTTACTCCTGGGTCAAATAATGGGTCAAATAAAATGAACCAACCCATTTGGCACGAACCTTTAGTCACCCGCTCACAACGCTGGAATAAGCACGGACTCGCCGGAGCGACTGTGTGGCTAACTGGTCTGTCTGGCTCTGGTAAATCAACCGTTGCCACTGAACTTGCGCGAGAGTTGCTTAACACCAGTCGGCTTGCCTATATCTTGGATGCCGACAACTTGCGACACGGACTTAACTCGAATCTCGGATACAGCGATGATGATCGCATCGAAAACATCCGCAGAATGGCCGAAGTCGCATGTTTGTTTGCCGATGCTGGTCTGGTAGCAATTGTGCCGATCATCTCGCCGTTTACTGCATCGCGCGAACTGGCACGAAAAATACATACCGATCGCCAACTGCGATTTATTGAAGTCCATGTGGCAACTCCAGTTGATGAGTGCGAGCGTCGCGACCCAAAAGGGTTGTATGCCAAGGTTCGCTCGGGCCAAATGACCGGTCTTAGCGGTGTAGATAGTGCATACGAACCTCCAACTTCGCCAGATGTGGTGGTCGGTGCGCGCGGCGAAACTTTGCCAGAATCAGTAGAGATGATTCTCAGATCTTTGTTAGTCAAAGCCGGCTCTTAAAACCAAAATGGTGAGCGAACGATCTTTCCCACTGAAGCCGTATGCCGGGTTTATTCTCGTAGCACCAAGTCTCAAGATCATGTACTGCCCGACTACAAAGGTTGCGTGCAGTAGTTTAAAAATGTTGCTGGCCAAAGCCGGTGGGACATACGACCAGACTCGATTGGATCGACTGATTAGTCCGCACATGGCACGCTCACAAACGGTTCACGAACTTGGTGTCAACGGCTTAACGAAACTTATTGACCTTCCAGCGAAAACAATTGAGGAGATTCTTTACTCACCAGAATGGTTGCGGGTGTACGCCACTCGCGACCCACTTACGCGTGCATATTCGGCTTGGGAGAATCGTATTCTTTGTCGAGCCCCTGGCACCCCCGACAAGGCAATCGAATTATGCCAAGACCAACTCCTGGATGGTCGCATCGATATGGTCGCAAGTTTTGCAATGTTCGCCAAGATGATCACCGAACAAACCAACGAATTTATGGACGATCACCATTTCTTGCCTCAGTCGCACATCGTGCACTCCGATAAGTTCGACTACAACATGTGCGTACGCGTGGAACAACCAGTCGAGATGCAACAACTCGTGGATGAGATAAATCGCCGTGCTGGCACCGCGCTTGCCCTCGAGCGACACAACGTCGGCTTTGGCATCAGACTTGATCAGGTCTGTGACCAACACACGGCCAATCGTCTGCAGGCTGTTTATGCCATGGACTACGAAACATTTGGTTTTGAAACTCGCGCATTTCCGGCAAGCATCGAGCCACTTCTGCTTAGTTCAATAGAAGCGTCGATGCTGCGCGGTTTTCGCGCGTCAATCGAACGGTTGCAAGCCGTGTCGTATACGGCACGTTCGCTAACTGGCTTTCGCTTTGGGCTGCGCCAAATTTACAAATCAATTGTTCGTAAAATTACGTTTGGTAGAAAATATAATGATCCACAGAATCTCTTCTGGTAGATAGCGCGGATATGACAAAAACTGTCCGCATCGGCATTGTCACGGTTTCCGACCGCGCTTCGGCCGGCATTTACGAAGATCGTGGCGGCCCGGCAATTCATGATTACTTCACAAAACATTTGTCGAATATTTGGCAACCAGTAGCCCGTGTAATTGCTGACGAAATTGAGCTCGTAGCTAGGACATTACGCGAACTTGCCGACGATGAACAGTGCTGTTTGATCGTCACCACTGGTGGCACTGGCCCCGCATTACGCGACATTACGCCTCAAGCCACCGAACTCGTTTGCGAGAAAATGATGCCAGGCTTTGGTGAACTCATGCGCGCGACATCTTTGAAAGTTGTGCCGACAGCGATTCTCTCGCGCCAAACTGCTGGGATTCGTGGCAGTTCGTTGATAATTAATCTGCCAGGCAAGCCGTCATCAATTGCCGAATGTCTTGATGCGGTGATGCCAGCCGTGCCATATTGTGTTGATCTAATTGGCGGAGCAAGACTCGAACTAACTGGTGGGCTTACCGCCTTTCGCCCGAAAGGCGCTTAAAGTCGCTGCTCTTAGTTCTAGTGAGGCTCACCCGGTCGGAAAGGGACTCCTGCCATTGCTGGTGGTCTCAGACGCTGGTTAGCCGTTGCCAGCACAATTAACGTCACAACATATGGAAGCGATTGAGTTAACGACTCTGGAACGGTGCTGACAGTTTGATACGCAATTGTGGACAAGATAAAAATACCCAAAGCGAAGAGCGATCGAACACGCAACCGACGGATTATGGCGACGACAAAAAATATTAGCGAGACTGCGGCAATAAACAAGAACAATGCTGCGATCGAGTCTGAAGCGACAAGTTTGATTCCTTCTGCATAGCCGAACAACATCGCACCACCCAACACTCCACTTGGTCGCCAGTTTCCAAAGATCATTGTCGCAAGCCCGATGAAGCCGCGACCAGCGGTTTGACCTTGACGATAGTACGACGAGGCAACGATCGACAGAGTGCCACCGGCTAAACCGGCGAGTCCACCACTAACTAGCAAACCGCCGTATCGAAGACGATTTACCATTACACCGAGGCTCTCAGCAGCGACCGGCGATTCTCCCGATGCCCTCAAGCGCAATCCGATACGCGTCCGCCAAAGAACCCAAGCAGAGATTGGAACTATTGCAACCGCAATCACTGTTGCCCAAGAGAGATTCGATGTGAGCCCACGACCAATTCCACCGATGTCACCCAGGATGAACCACTTTCGAGTTTCGAACCAAGCCAACACATCTGGAGATTTCCACCCACCGATTTGACCGCCTGAAAGTATTGGCAGATCAAAACGCGGAATCGCCGACGTTTGTGGTGGCGATTGGCTTACGCCACCTCCGGGCTGACCAACAAAAACCAAGTCGCTGAGGTATCGAACCCCAAAAAAAGCCAACAAATTGATTACCACACCCGAAATTATCTGATCGATATTAAAACGAACTGTGGCGATTGCATGAATAAACCCGCCCAACATTCCGCCAAGAACTGCGAATAACAGACCAACCCACGGCCCGAATTGCCATGCACCCCAAGCACCAAACCAGGTGCCAAGAATCATCATCCCTTCAATTCCGATATTCAGCACTCCACAGCGTTCGGCCCACAAACCAGCCATTCCGGCAAGAAGAATTGGCACCGTGAGACGTAATGCCGTGCCGACTGTGTTCGAGGATGTAAGCGCATCTTGATCCGTCCATAAACGCACAATTGATATAACCGCCAGCGGACCTAGAACATAGGTGATAATCCGGAAAATTTTTGATCGATTCATGCCACGGAAGCCAGACCTTTGAGTGCGATAGCGGCTCGCTCGGCAGTGCGACGATTGAGCCATCTTGATGAGGCTTCGTTTACTATCACTACCACAAGAACGATTATCGCTTGAATAACTTTGACTATTGAACTTGGTACTCCAGATAACTGAAGTTCTGCCGAAGTTGAATCGAGGAATCCAAAGAGCAGTGCCGCACTGACAATTCCAACCGGATGATTGCGACCCAATAGGGCAACTGCAATTCCTGCGAAGCCAAATTGGGTCGGAGTCGCTGATGGGCCGTACCCATAAACATCGCCAATTACACTCGGCATAGCCACAAGCCCAGCCACTGCGCCAGACAACATAAGTGCAAGGAGTACCATGCGGTTAGCGGGAATACCCGCTGTGCGTGCGGCAATCGGGTTAAGGCCACTGGCACGAAGTTGAAAACCAAACCGACTACGAAATACGACGACCCAATATAGGGCGACAACGATCAGTGCGACAATAAACATTCCGCTCAATCTGTTGTGAACAAGATCGGGCATGCGCCCACTCGGCGCAATTTTCGTCGTCTTGACATTTAAACCACCATCCGAATCATCACGGAAGAAATTGTCAAATAGCCATTGGATAAATGACAGAGCAATGAAGTTCAGCATGATTGTCGAAATCACTTCGTTGACACCGCGACCGATCTTCAACAACGCCGCAATACTTGCCCATGCCGCACCAGCTATCATCGCCACCAACAAGATGAAGAGAACATGCAATGGTGCAGGCAGCGATACGTGAGTTCCCATTTCGGCAGCAATTAACGCGGCAAATAGATACTGTCCTTCCACGCCAATGTTGAATAGATTCATCTTGAACCCGATCGCCACCGCTGTCGCGCTAAACATAAGTGGCGTTGCTCGCTTCAACATTTCGAGCAACTTGTCGCCACTCAGACCTGTTTCCAAGATTTGCCTATAAGCCACGAGCGGATCCTTGCCCGTTAACAGCAACAGCACCGCACAAATTACAAGTGCAAGGACAATCGCGCCTAAAGAACTTCCAAGCGTGACAAACGATTTTCGCACTCCGTCGAAATTGCGCTGAGTAGTCCTTGATTCAATCACCGAGCACCCGTCATATACTTTCCAAGAATCTGCGGGCTTGCGCTCTTTGGGTCAAGTTCTGCTGTAATTTCTCCATCAAACATTACGAGGATTTTGTCCGACAGACCCAACACTTCTTCGAGATCCGCAGAGACAAGCAAAACCGACATACCAGAATCACGTGACCGACGGATTTCCTCCCAAATTGCGGCCTGTGCACCGACATCGATACCGCGCGTCGGATGTGCAGCGATAAGCACCGTACGTGCTGTAGCAAGGTTTCGACCGACTACCAACTTCTGCTGATTTCCACCCGAAAGAACGAATGCGGGCACCAACTCGTTTTGTGTCAAGACACCAAAACGACTGATGATCTCTCGACAGGCTTTCTTTGCAGCAGTAAAATCGATCATCGGACCACGGGAGAGTGTCGCCTCATGACCCAATAAAGCGTTCTCCCATAATGGAGCCGTCAGCATTAGTCCTTCACGGTGCCTGTCGAATGGAATATATGCAAGTCCAGCGTTAAGTCTCTCGCGAATACTTAAGTTGCTCACATCTTTGCCACCAACCTCCACCGTGCCCTCGCTCGACAGCAATCCGAGCAGAGCCCCACAGAGTTCAAACTGTCCATTGCCTTCAACTCCAGCGATACCGACAATCTCGCCTTCGGCGATCTGGAATGAGACATTTCTAACTGGATTTTTACGACCTTTTTCTAATACCGAAAGGCCGCGCACTGCGAGCCGGGTAGTGGCACCAATTTTTGTCGTCCGCTCTCCAGGTTTAGGAAGATCAGACCCGACCATCATTTCGGCAAGTTTCAATCGATCAACTGTGTTCGGTGAAACCGTGGCAACGGTTGATCCTTGTCGAATCACTGTGATCCGATCAGAAATCGTCAACACCTCATCGAGTTTGTGTGAAATGAATAGAATCGTCGTACCCTTCGAAACCAAGCGTCGAAGATTTACGAATAACTCATCAACTTCTTGCGGTACGAGCACCGCAGTAGGCTCATCCAAAATCAGAATTTCTGCACCGCGAAACAGTACTTTTAGAATTTCAACTCGTTGTCGTTGTCCGACGCCTAGTTCAGAAATCGGAACATCAAGATCAAGTGCAACGCCAATCGAAGTTGCCAACTCTCGTACACGTGCTCGTGCGTCACTCAACGAAAGCACGCCGAACTTAGTTGGTTCCAGGCCAAGTATTATGTTTTCTAGCACCGTCAAATTGTCTGCGAGCATAAAGTGCTGGTGCACCATGCCGATTCCGGCGTCTATAGCCTCGCTTGGAGATTTAAACTGTCGTGCCACGCCGTTGATTGCAATGGTCCCTGAATCAGGCTGATGTAGACCATACAAAATCTTCATCAACGTGGATTTTCCAGCGCCGTTTTCACCAACAAGTGCGTGGATTGTGGCGCGTCCAACCTTAAGCGAAACGTCTCGATTTGCGACAACGCCAGGAAAAACTTTACTTATATTCGTCAGTTCAACAACTACGGCATCACTCGTCAACAAATCTTGATTGGGTTTTGTGTCTCCCAATTGCATTGTCACATTCTGTCACACGACTACTGGCTTTTTCATACTGGCAACCGTGTACGGCTAGCAGGTTTTCGTGGATGAAAATAGTGGGGGTCTGGGTCTATGACCCAGACCCCCACTTATCGTTTTAATACGAGTTAATTATTCTGGAAATTATGGAGTTTTTGGAACAACAATCTCGCCGCTAACGATCTTTGCTTTGAACGCCTCCAGCTGGTCAACGACATCGTCGAGGTATCCACCTGATGTGGAGTAACCGACTCCGTCGCTCTTGAGGTCAAATGTCTTGAAACCTCCAGATAGATCGCCTTCCTTGACCGCTTTGGCGGCGAGGAAAACGGAAACGTCAACGCGCTTGAGCATCGAGGTAAGTCGGTGCGCCTGCTGTTCTGGAGTATCAACAAAGTATTCGTCCGAGTCAACTCCAATTGCCCACTTGCCGTCGCCAGATTCAACCGCGGCTTCAATCGTGCCGCGACCTGAACCGCCAGCGGCGGTATAGACAACGTCAACACCACTCTTGTACCAGCTCAATGCAATTTCCTTGGCTTTGTCAGGCGAACCCCACGCATTATTGTCACCGGCCGCGCCGAGATACTTCGACTCAACCACGATGGCAGGATTTACTGCCTTCGCACCTGCGATGTATCCGGCTTCGAACCTCTTGATCAAGTCAATTTCTTGACCACCAATGAATCCGATTGTTCCAGTTGTGCTCTTCAATGCAGCAGCTGCACCAACGAGGAAAGAACCCTCTTGC
>JABMNW010000079.1 GCA_013204455.1 Acidimicrobiaceae bacterium | reverse complement strand
CGATAGACGCCAGGCTCGACGGTTACTACCTCACCGACCTCGAGTGGCTCGGCGAATCCGTTTCTAACCCACGGCATTTCGTGAATCTGCAATCCGACACCGTGACCAGTGCTGTGGGTGAACTCGTCGCCATATCCAGCCTTGACGATGAAATCTCGACATATTTGATCCACATCTTGTGCCAAAACTCCGGCACGAACGTGGGCTAAACCAAGTAGTTGTGAGGCACTTACAACCTCGTGCATTTCGCCTAACACTGGGTCGACATCGCCAATTAAATATGTCCGAGTCATGTCTGAGTGATATCCGTCGACCAACCCTCCGACATCGATTACGACGCTGTCCCCCGACTCGATACGTCGACTAACCGGACGGTGATGAGGTCTTGCCGCATTTGGGCCGCTCGCAACAATCGTGTCGTAACTCGTAAACTCCGCGCCGTGACGTCGCATCCGATAATCAAGTTCGTCTCGAATATCGCGTTCGGTAAGACCTTGCGACAACATTGGCACTACTTCGGTGAGCGCCATATCCGTGGCGTAAGCGGCCAGTTCCATACGTTGGATTTCCGGCTCGGTCTTTCGACGGCGTAGGTGCGGCACAATCGCCGAAACTTTACAAAGTTCGGCCGTCAACTGACCAACCATGGTTTCATGTTGCGCCACTGTCATCTCCGCAGGATCGAAGCCAATCGAAGTCAGACCCTTGGTCGCCTGAGTTAAAGCATCTCGCAGTGCCGCAGCACTTCTGCCTTCGACAACTCTGCATTGTGATTGTGAAAATTTTATTTGCTCTCGCGCCTGATCTCCATAGCGGCCGTCAGTTACGAGCACCATGTCGTCTGGGCGCACAATTAATGTTCCTGCAGAACCAGTAAAGCCGGTTAGCCAACGAATGTTGTTTAGATCGGTCACCAATAGCGCGGTTATTTTTTCGCTAGAGGTTACTGCCAAACGCTCACGGGCTAGAACATCACGGGCTAGAACATCACGACCGGCGACATTCAGTGGCAAGATATTGCTACTGCCCATCTTGGCTACTTTTCTAATGCCAGCAATGTTGCCACTGCCTGTATCGCCAAAACATAACTATTTGCGCCGAAACCAGCAATCGTTCCGTCGGCGACAGGCGCAACAACACTCACATGGCGCCACGACTCTCGCGTGGCTGGATTCGAAAGATGTACCTCGACGACTGGTCCAGTAAATGTCGCTAGTGCGTCGTGCAAACTCCATGCAAAATGTGTGACAGCACCTGGATTAACAATGATCGCCGCGCATCTAGAGCGAGCACCGTGCACTGCTGTTACTAGTTCTCCGGCGCTTTGCGCACCAAATGCTTCTGTCGTCAGTCCAAGTTGGGATGCCGTTTCTTGTGCCCGACGGATGTGATCAGCCAAAGTATCCGTGCCGTAAATCTCTGGCTCACGCTCACCCAAGAGGTTTAAGTTCGGTCCACTAAGAATTAACACGATTGGCAATGTGAGCGCAGCTGAACTAGCCATATCAATCAGGGTAGTTGCATTGCGTCGAAAGATTCGTGCAGATAATTCTCGTCAACACCACTAACGACCTCAATCCCTTGTGGGCCGTCCAGAACAAAAGTAAGCCCAGCCACTGCTTTTTTATCGTGGCGCATCAACTCGATTAGTTCTTGGCGATTAATCTGATGGTCCAACTTGGCTGGCGTAACCGCCAAGTTGTAACTATCTCGCACCACTTTGTAGTGGTATGCAAGGCGCGCGTCATCAATTCGCTTCATCGAATGAGCAACATGCGCAGCAAAAATCATGCCGATCGCTACCGCCTCGCCATGGGCAAGTGCAAAGTTGCTGGACCGCTCAAGTGCGTGAGCAAGTGTGTGACCGTAGTTGAGCACAGCGCGACCACCAGATTCACGCTCATCGGCTGAAACAATCTTGGCTTTGATCTCGGCGCAACGAGCAATTCGCGCGCCCAGGTCAAGTGCGAGTAAGTCATCCCCAGTTAAGAAGTGATACTTCGCCACCTCGCCAAGCCCGCAACGCATCTCACAGTCTGGCAAAGTTTTGAGTGCATCAAGGTCACAAATCACGGCAATTGGTTGCCAAAATGCGCCAACCAAATTTTTGCCCTGAGTCAGATTGACTCCGGTCTTGCCACCAATTGCGGCATCCACCATGCCTACCAAAGTTGTTGGCAGATGTATAACCGCAGTACCACGATGCCAACTGGCAGCGGCGAAACCAGCGATGTCAGTAACCATTCCACCGCCGAGACCAATAACCACATCGGCGCGTGTCAGGCCAAATTTTGCGAACTGTTGCGAAATCGTCTCAATCGTCTGCAAAGTTTTGTGCTGCTCGCCGTTACCAATTAGAACTGTTTCGTTCGGAATATTCAGTTTGAGATCTAAAGGAATGTTCGCTTGCGTCACAATTACCGCACGCTTTGCCTCTTTTGGTAGAAACTTTGCGAGTTCATTGCGTACCCCGCTACCAACAATTATCGGGTATGAACGATCAGCGAGATCCACGCTGATTCGATAATTCGTCATTTCACTACCTTGTCGACGAGAGAAAGTTCGCACTTCGCAATTATTTCGCTAACAACCGCGTTAATTGAAAGCGATTGGGTAAAAATATGATGTGTCGCAAGTTGTTGATAAATATCTCCACGATCTTCGCGCATTTGGTTGAGCGAACCAACAGGGTCTCCATCGAGAAGTGGTCGATGTCTACCGCGACCAGTGCGCAAGACAAGCGTTGCCGTCGGTGCATCCAGCCAAACGATGCACCGAGCATTTCGTTGTAATAACTCACGGTTGGACTCTGCAACAATCGCTCCCCCGGCGACGGCGAGAACCATTGCCGACTCGCCAGCACATAGTGCGACGAGTGCTTGTGATTCGAGTTGACGAAAGACTGCTTCACCATCGCGCGCAAATATCTCTCGCACAGATGTTTTGGCTGTTTTTTCTACGGCGTCGTCGCTATCGGCAAATTTTAAGTTTAACTTCGCTGCCAACGTACGACCCACGGTTGTTTTTCCCGAGCCCATCAGACCAATTAGCACGATCATCTTTCGCCTGTCGGAAAGCACCTCGTTACCCAAATTCAGCGCAATCTCTGCGCAAAATTGAGCGCATTTTGCGTGAATTCATCCACACTGTCACCACCAAATTTACGCTGTGCTTCTTGTGCCAAGACGAGTGCAACCATTGTTTCTGCGACCACTCCCATTGCTGGCACTGCCGTGACGTCGGTGCGTTCTTTAAAACTGACAGTTTCTTGCTTGGTCACGACATCAACCGTTTTAAGCGTTGGTCGATTTAGTGTCGCTAGAGGCTTCATTGCCGCTCGAACGACGAGCATTTCGCCCGTCGACATTCCGCCTTCGGTGCCACCAGCGAGGGATGTTTCGCGGCGATAAGTGTTTTCGGATTCGTCCCAAGTGATTGCGTCATGCGCCTGACTGCCACGACGAGTAGCAACATCAAAACCGTTACCGATTTCGACACCCTTAACGGCTTGAATACTCATAATCGCTTGTGCCAAAAGTCCGTCCAGTTTTCGATCCCAATGCACATAACTACCCAAACCAATTGGCAACCCATAGGCCAACACTTCGACAATTCCACCGAGACTGTCACCATCTTTTGCCGCAGCCTCGATTTCGGCAATCATCTTCGCTTCGGCAACAGAATCGAAACAACGCACGGATGATTCATCGATTTTTAATAGATCGGCTTGGCGTGGACGCAGTGGATTGTCATTGCGTGCACTTCCGAGTTGTAACACATGCGACATAATAAAAACATTTAATTGCGCCAACAAAACTTTTGCCAGTGCTCCGGCCGCAACCCGTGCCGCGGTCTCACGAGCACTTGCACGCTCGAGAACATCTCGCGCATCATCGAAACCATACTTTTGCATTCCAGTTAGATCGGCGTGACCTGGTCGGGGTTGTGTCAGGGGTTTTTTAGTTTTTCCTGGTTCTGGGGACATCTCTTCGTGCCAAATGTCGCTACGAAACCATTCACTGTTCTTTATCTCGATCGCCACTGGTGAACCAAGTGTGCGTCCATGTCGAATGCCACTTAGTAAAATAATCTCGTCCTGCTCAAATTGCTGACGTGGTCCTCGCCCAAAACCCAGGCGTCGACGGCCTAATTCGTCGCTGATGTCTTTGGCTGTTACCAAGAGACCAGAAGGAAGACCCTCGACAATAACAACTAGCGCTTGACCGTGACTTTCTCCAGCAGTAAGGAAACGAAGCATAAATATCAGGCTATCTCTAGACTATCTCTAGGCTTGCGAGTGCTGCTGCGCGCATCAAACCGACATCACCAGGCTCACCGATCCAAAACTGTTGTTGCAATGCGGCTTGATGCACAAGCATTTCCAAACCATCTACAACTGTGGCGCCTACGGTACTTGCCCCACGCAATAGTTCGGTTTGCAGAGGGCGATACACGGCGTCGAGAACAATATGCGATGCATTTAGAAGTGAAACATCAATCGGCGCGATATTTGACGTGTCGTTTATCCTGTCATTTGTCTTGTCGTGATCGCTAAAACCAACTGGAGTGGTGTTGATAATCACTTGCGCACTATCAACGTCATCGGCAATCTGCGACTGATTGCCGACACGACAAGTACCGCCAATTCGTTTGACCAACTCTTGCGCACGATCGATCGAACGGTTGACTACGACTACATCGCCAGCCCCGCGTTGCACGAGTGCGTAAGCAACTGCGGCACCAGTCCCACCAGCACCAAGCACGACGACGCGCGCGCCTCTAAGCGAGGATTTCATCGCAAGTTCTAGTGCCTTACAGCAACCTTCACCGTCGGTGTTGGTTGCCCACAGCGAACTATCTTTGCGCAGTACAACAGTGTTCGCCGATCCAGTGACGCTCACAATCTCGTCAATCTCGCCGATCTCTTCGACAATTGTTGCTACGTCGGTCTTATGCGGCATCGTTACAGAGAGTCCACCAATGCCAAGAGTTGACATTGCCAACAGCGCGTCACGCGCACGTCCTGGCTCAACATGAAACGCGAGATACAACCAGTTCACGGATCGCGCAGCGAAAACCGCATTGTGGATGACCGGCGACAAACTCTGCGCAACTGGCGACCCAATGATCGCGGCGATTCGTGTCTGACTGTTTATATTAATCATGCGATTATCATCACGCAATTCTCATCATGCGATTATCATCACGGCAGAAATCCAGCCGCTCTAGATATCTCGACATTGCGTTCGTGATCTTGTTGCGTTGCCGCAAAAGTGTGACCACCTTTTGCATCACTCAAGACGTAATAGAGATATGCACAGTTCGAGGCTTTCTTGATACCCACACAGATTTTGTCACTAAGTTGCGGATTCGGAGATGGATTTAACGCCGCCTTAATTGCAGCACGCCCAGGGCTCGCAATCGGAGTTGGTGGAAGTCCGTTATATAAGTACGAGTTATATGGTGTGTCAGTTGCCTTGAGATCTGTAAATGTTGACCCGTCGGGTGAATTGTAATAGAGAGTCGCGTCTACTTGGAGTGGCATGCCACGCTCAAGTCGGTTATAAATCACACGAGCGATTTTGCCTCGGTCGACTTCTAGTTTTGCTTCGCGTTCGATTATTGAGGCAATAATCAAAACCTCATATGGTGATTTGCCGACACTCGCTTTCGCGTCAGGCAATCCCTCTTGGCGTCCGACTCTTTCCATAAGCCGCAACATCCGGTCAAGTACCGATATCGCGGACTCGTCCCCAGAAATCTGATAGGTATCAGGGAATACAAGACCTTCAAGGCGATACGGCGCTCCGTCAATTCGTGTCGGATCGATTGGCCCATACTCGGAAATTAGATTCGGGTTATTTGCAGCCGTGAGAAAATCTTGTGCGGTAATCCGTGTTGTTTTTTCTTCGATTCGTGCGCCAATTTTCGCCAATGTGAAGCCCTCGGGAAAAGTGACTTTTGTAAATGTCGCCGAAGGGCTCGTGTTCAACTTCTTCATGATGTTACCAATGTGCTCACGCGCGATTAATGCGTAGTAACCAGGTTGTAGATCAATCCCGCCTTTTCGCTTCACATACCAGCGAAAAACGCCAGCATTCACAATAAACCCCTCGTCTTGAAGTCGTTGGCTAACCGAATTTAATGAGTCGTTCGGATCAACTGTAAAATTGGTGGCGACGACCGAGGAGCCATCAACTAAATCGGGTGGATTTACTTGCCGCAAATACCACATCCCGGTTGCGCCAACGGCGACAACAACACTCATCACTACAGCAAACGCAATTAATACAATTCGTGAATCTGGTCGTACATCGCGCGGCGGAGTTTCAAATTCGCTGCTGCCCCATGCGTCGGGACCATCCCAAGGGTCTTCGTGCCATGACGCTTTTTCGTTGAGATCGTGATTCATGACTTCGCGCGATCTGCGTGATTTAGCCAACCCTGCAACATCACTGCCGCAGCTATTTTGTCCACAATTCGGCGTCGTGCTTGTGCATTCATCTTTGCTTGAAGCATTGACTCATTCGCGGTTTTCGTTGTCAGGCGCTCGTCATGCCAATGCACCGGCACGCTCAATGAACTCGTCATTTCTTTTATTTCATCAAGCGCACCACGTGCCGCTGGGCCAATTGTGCCAGCCATCGTCAATGGCAAACCAACGACAACACAATCAACTTTGTACTCGGTAATTAACCCAGCAATCTGCTGATGGTCTTGGGCATGCGATGCACCTCTGGCGATAACCGTCAGTGGTGAGGCGATCGTGCCACTTGGATCACTCAACGCGATTCCAATTCGACGCGACCCTAGATCTACTCCGAGTGCACGCATCGCGAGATCAGGCACAGTCAAACACGATTAGACAAGCTCGTGAGCAGCTTGCACCGCTAGTTGAAGTGCTTCGTCCAATGCCTCTGCGTTTTTGCCGCCCGCTGTGGCAATGTCACCTTTGCCACCACCCCCGCCTCCAACTTTTTTAGCCGCTTGAGCTATCAAGTCGCCTGCCGACACCTTGACGCCAGCACCAGTTGCGGCAACGAGAGCAACTCCACCTGACGGTGTTACGCCGCCCAACACGACGATTTTGATTGCCGTATTTGATCGCACGGCGATTGCCAATTCGCGTAAATCCCCTGGCGTTAGTCCATCAACGCGTTCCACGACGACACCATTTTTGCGCCGCAAAACGATCTCGCCTGCGCGCGCCCTTGCGCCTGCGGTACGGAGTGTTTTCAACTCATCGTTTAATTCTTTGACTTCTGCAATTTTACGGGCAATCGAATCAACAAGGCCATCTGGACTTGTGCCAAGCATTTCACTGGCATTAGTTATCGTTCGCGAAGAATTGATTACATAGTCG
>JABMNW010000078.1 GCA_013204455.1 Acidimicrobiaceae bacterium | reverse complement strand
GACGATCTTGCAAAACTGATTGACCCGACCGACGCCAAGGCACTGATCGAAGCCCCGTTGGCACTCTCCCGACGCGCAGTAAGGCAATGGCTAACGGATATTTACCCCCCAGATGCAGCAACTGTTGAGCGTATTCTGGATGTTGCTCGCGGTTCCTCACTGGCTTGTGAAATCGGAATGAATCGCGAGGTGCGACGAAGTAAGCAACGACTCGCAATCTTGCCATCAGTGCCACCAGATAAATAGCCAGTTAAATATCCAGTTAAATAATTAGAACCAAATTATTTCGCCTATTTGCTGTGGTATCGTGTTTTCTTGATGTTCGTCGTTTCTAATGTAAGTGGCACATCTAGATCAAGGATTTGTTGATGCCACAAAAACTTCGCGGAAAATGGGCCTTAGGTATTGTCCCCCGACACCTAACATGGATTATTAAGGACAAGTTAGCAATCTGCGAACGACCAGGTGGATTTGGAGCAAACCACCGAAGAGTTCGTCGCCAAGAGGAGATCATCTGGTTGCGCGAAAACAACTTTGGTTGTGTGCTTTCGATAAGCGCTGCACCTCACAATCTGCACAGTTACGAAGAACTCCAAATGCCATACCAGCATCGACCGTTAGCCAGCCAGGATGAATTTGACCAGTGGCTTAAGGCGTTTTATACCGAACTTTCAATACTCATTCAACGCGGAATGAAGATCATCGTGCATGCCGAAGAAGTCAGCGAACGTCTGCATGGGCTGATGGGTGGATACATCCGATGGTCTGGATTAGTTGATGACACTGCGCAGGCAATCATCCTTACCGAACGGATTGCGGGTCGACAATTGGATCCTGAATCGCGTGAACTGATCTTGCGAGTCCACGAATTGCGCTAATCGGTTGAAACCACCGAGTGTGTTTTGAAGCACTTTAACGAATTACCGACTCCAAAAGCACATGTGGCGCTTGGCGCAACGCGTTGGTCGCACTAGACACAGGAAGTTTGTCGCACTGGGCTTCGGCGATTGTTACATATTCTCTGGCTGTTTCAATCGCATTCTTGACACCAGAGTTTGATCGCACGATTACTAGCGCCTTATCGCGTTCGGTACCAGAAAATGGTCTGCCGAGTAAATCTCGAAGTTCAATTGCATCCGTTGAATCGGAAGTGAGCGTCAGCAAAACTGGGAGCGTGTAAACACCCTCCTCCATGTCATGACCAGAACGCTTACCGAGTTCGTCATCAGTAGCAATCACATCCAAAATGTCGTCAACTATTTGAAATACCATGCCGTAAGCCGTGCCGTAACTCGTTAGCGCCTCAACAATTAATCGGTCGTGACCCGCAACTAACGCACCAATTCGAGCAGAAGTTGCAAACAATGAAGCGGTCTTACCTTCAATGCTGACGAGATACGACGGAATTGACCGTGACATGTCGTATGTGTGTCGAAGTTCTTCGATTTGACCTTCGCAAAGTCTGCCAATTGTTTGAGCAAGCAAAGTTACGACTTCTGTACCGAGCGCAGCCGCGATTTCAGATGCCTTAGCCAACATAAAATCTCCAGCAAGGATTGCCTGTAAGTTTCCCCACCTGGCATTTACTGTGTCGACGCCACGGCGAGTCGCAGATTCATCCATCACATCGTCGTGATACAGCGAGCCAAGATGCACAAGTTCGCAGGCAATGCCGCCTTGAATAACTTCATCACTGACTGCTTTCTCACTTCCAACTTGCGCAGCAGCAATCGCAAGTACGGGGCGCAACCGCTTGCCGCCGGCGACTATTAAATGTGAGGCAAGTTCGTTTAAATGTGCATCTCTTGTCCGCACGGCAGTACGCAAAGCCGACTCAACTCGATCACGATCCGATGCCATGAACGGCAGTGCAAGCAACGGTGAGGCAAGTGCCATATCCACAGGCTAGGCAACTTGGCTTGTGAAAAGACGAACGAAGCGTCACGCGTCACAACTATCTGCACAACTATCTGCACAACTATGCATACTTGCATCACAAACCATTGCACTCGCGCCGATACACTTTAGCCAAGGTTTAGTGACGCACAAGGCGGTCAGAGTTGTTCGAACGGTTTACAGATAGGGCGCGCAGGGTCGTTGTTCTTGCCCAAGAAGAAGCTCGCCTGCTCAATCACTCATATATCGGCACTGAGCACATTCTGCTTGGCTTGATTCACGAGGGCGAAGGCGTCGCAGCGAAAGGTCTTGAAGCACTTGGCAT
>JABMNW010000077.1 GCA_013204455.1 Acidimicrobiaceae bacterium | reverse complement strand
ACTTCAACGCCGGGCAAGACTGCACGGCGGCCACGCGAGTGATCGCTGGTCCGCGGGTGTATCGGGACATGGTGGATGCCCTTGCCGAACAAGCCGCCAATACCAAAACAGGTATGCCAAATGATGATGTGCTCTACGGACCGCTGAACAACGAAGGCCAACTGGGCAAGGTACGCGGCTTCTTGGATCGCACACCGGACCACGCCAAGGTGGTAATCGGTGGGTCACAGGTGAAGGGCGATGGCTATTTCTTTGAGCCCACCGTCGTGGCCGATTTACGTCAAGACGACGAGATGATTCAGAACGAAATCTTCGGACCGGTGATTACGGTTCAGCAGTTCAGCGACGAAGACGAGGCGCTGAAATGGGCCAATGGCGTTGACTTCGCACTCGCTTCGTCGGTATGGACGAAAGATCTCGGTCGCGCTATGCGCATGACCAAGAACCTCGACTTTGGTTGCGTGTGGGTGAACACCCACATTCCGATGGTGGCCGAAATGCCACACGGTGGATATAAGAAGTCGGGATACGGCAAAGACCTTTCCGCGTACGGACTTGAAGATTACACGCGCCTCAAGCACGTGATGATCAACCTGCAGAGTTAGTTGGTGTCAACGTCGGTGGGGGACACGGGGGTGCGCAAGGACGTCATTGAACTTGATCACCTCTCCAAGTGCTACGGCGATTACGTTGCTGTGAACGATGTAAATTTCGCAATCGCCAGCGGCGAGTTCTTTGCGATGCTCGGCCCATCTGGCTGCGGCAAAACTACGACGTTAAAGATGATCGCTGGTTTTGAGCAGCCAACATCTGGCCGAGTGGTGCTCGATGGTGTCGATGTGTCTGCAGTGCCTCCTTACAAGCGCAATGTCAATACCGTGTTCCAGCAGTACGTATTGTTTCCGCACATGTCGGTGTTCGACAACGTTGCCTTTGGTCCACGAAGCCGGAAGACCAAGGAAAGCGACGTTCGAAGAAGTGTTATGGAAATGCTTGAGGTGGTTCGGCTGGTCGATTTTGCCCCGCGCAAACCGTCGCAGTTGTCGGGTGGTCAGCAACAGCGCGTTGCGCTTGCCAGGGCGCTAGTCAATTATCCGCGCGCATTGCTGCTCGACGAACCGCTTGCCGCGTTGGATTTGAAATTACGTGAGGCAATGCAGATCGAACTCAAGAGAATTCAGCGCGAAGTTGGAATCAGTTTCGTTTTTGTCACCCACGATCAGGGTGAAGCCCTCACCATGAGCGATCGCATCGCCGTGATGAGTCAAGGGGTTGTTGAGCAAATTGGCACACCATCAGAGATTTATCGATCGCCGGCGACGCTCTTCGTGGCCGGGTTTATCGGCTCGGCAAATCTTTTGCCAGGCGTCGTCACCTCGACAGATGGCGTCGATCTTGTGGTGAAACTGGAGATCGGTTCCACGGTCAAGGTTGCCAAGGGTGACAACGATAATTTTGTAGTTGGATCAAAAGTGTCTGTGATGTTGCGGCCGGAGCGAATTCGTCCGACGAGTTCAATTCCCGCTAATGGTGAGGGGATCGAGGGCATTCTCACCGACCTCGTCTTTCAAGGACCAACAGCGCGCCTCATCCTTCGGCTCGCAAATGGCACCGAACTGATCTGTATCACTGACGCGTGGCGTGATACACCCGTGCAGCCGGGAGATCGGACATCGGTGACCTGGGAGCGAGATTGTGGATATGTACTTGCGGGGTGGCCCGATCGGGCGGGTGCCACGACCACAAATGTTGACCAGATTGAAGCGGCACTATAAGATGCATTCACGCAACCAAAAGGAGCAACTATGAATACGTCAACAACTTCACGCCGATCTGGCACGACTCGCCGACAATTTTTGGCTGGAACCGGTGCCCTTGGTGCTCTCGGGTTGTCGTTGCCCGCACTACTCGCCGCATGTGGCGGTGGCGATAGCGGCGGTGCGGACTCGCTCTTTTTTGAGAATTGGCCGTTATACATCGACCCAACCGAGGGCGCCACCCTTGGAACAGTGGACCGTTTCATGGAAGCCACTGGTGTCAAGATGACCTACACCGAGGCCTACAACGACAACAATGAATACTTTGCCAAGATTCAGCCATTGCTTGGCGCCGGCAAGAGCATCGAACCGGATGTCATTGCTCCGACATTTTGGTTGGCCGGCCGTTTGCTCGCTCTTGGCTGGTTGGAAAAACTCCCGCTTGATAAAATTCCCAATGCGGTAAACCTCGAGCCGAGTATGCAGAATCCAACCTGGGATCCGACAGGCGAGTACAGCTTGCCGTGGCAAGCGGGCATGGCCGGAGTCGCCTACAACATTGATGTCACTGGCCGAGAACTCAAAAGTGTCGAAGACCTCTTCGATCCCGCGTTCAAGGGAAAGATCGGAATGCTTACCGAAATGCGTGACACCATCGGTCTCATCATGTTGGGTCTTGGCAAGGATCCATCAACGGTGACTTCATTTGACGATGCCGCAGGTGCCTTCGACAAACTCGACAAGGCCAAGAGTGACGGACAAATCCGGGCGTTCACCGGCAACGACTACACCGATGATCTTGTGAGTGGAAACTTTGCCGCATGCGTCGGTTGGTCCGGAGACGTGTTGCAGTTGCAGAAAGACAGCCCGCATGTACGCTTCGTCATTCCTGAAGAAGGCGGAACCAGTTGGGCCGATGTCATGGTGGTACCAAAGGGCGCCAAGAACACCGATGCCGTCGCAAAGTGGATGAACTTTGTCTACGACCCGGCCCAAGCGGCCCAATTGTCGGCCTATGTGCAGTATGTATCGCCCGTCAAGGGCGTGCAGGAAGAACTCGCCAAGATCGATCCCGATTTGGCCGCCAATCCGCTGATGTTCCCCGACGAGACCACGAGTGCACGCTTGCGTTCGTGGGCCACGCTCACCGAGGAAGTTGAAGCAGAGTTTGACGCCGCGTTCTCAAGAATAACGGGTGCATAGTCAAGTTTCATTGAGCCATCCATGAACACCACCTTGTTGGTGCCAGCTAGACAGCGAGTTGGCAGGAACGCCGACCGGGTTGGTCTCGGTGCATTGATTGTCGCGTCCACTTGCCTTGTTGCTCTCGGCGCCGGCTGGGTAGGAGGAGCATTTCGGCCTGTAGTCGTGCTCGTCTTAGTAGCCGTTGTCGTCGGGCTTCTCGTGCTCGTTGCGATTGGTGGCCCACAGGCACGTCGATTGTTGGCACCTTACGGCTTGTTGCAACCCGGGATCTTGTGGCTGGCACTCTTTTTCTTGGCGCCAGTGTGGTCGTTGCTACGCATCTCACTGTCTACCAAGCCAAGTCGATTCTCGGTGGACTACACGTTTTCGTGGGCTTTTGAGAACTACACCACGGCATTTCGTGATTTCGGCAAGCAGTTCGAACATGCCTTCGTCTATGCGGCGGTAGCAACGGTGCTCACAGTCTTAATCGGCTATCCACTTGCCTATGTCATCGCATTTCGCGGGGGTAAGTACAAGAATATTCTTCTCGGTTTGGTCGTCATACCATTTTTTACGAGCTATCTGATTAGGACAATCGCCTGGTCGACAATTCTCGCTGATCGTGGTCCAACGGTGGCGATTCTCCATAATGTTGGGCTTGTTCGCCTGTTCGAGGTGCTTCATATCATGAACAACGGTCAATTATTGAACACTCCGGCAGCCGTGATCGGTGGTCTCACGTACAACTTTTTGCCGTTCATGCTGCTGCCCATTTATGTGAGCCTCGAGAAGATTGATACAAATCTCGTAAATGCGGCGAACGATCTTTACTCCAGTTCGGTGCGTGCGTTCAGAAAGATCGTACTTCCACTTTCCATCCCCGGGGTGTTCGCGGGCACGTTGCTCACGTTCATTCCCGCCGCAGGCGACTTTGTGAATGCTCAGTTTCTCGGTAGCCCGAACACGACGATGATCGGAAATTCCATTCAGGATCAGTTTCTCAAACAGAACAATTATCCGGTCGCATCGGCGATGGCCGCAGTGCTCATGGTGAGCATCGCTTCGCTCGTACTCATCTACACACGGTTGTTTGGAACAGGGGATCTCGCGTGATGCGCAAGCGCTCGAAGATTGCCCGTTGGGCGTTGAATATTTACGCCGGAATGGGGATGTTCTATCTATTCGTGCCGATCCTCTTCATCGTCGCATTCAGTTTCAATAAGCCGCGTGGGAACTACAACATAGTGTGGCAGTCGTTCACGTTTGACAACTGGCTGAGTCCGTTTTCTGAAAGATCGCTCACCGCGGCATTGTGGGTAAGTTTGCGCATTGGTGCCGTGTCGACGATCGTCTCGACCATTCTTGGCTCGCTCATTGCTATTGCTTTGTCGCGATATAAATTTCGGGGGAGCGAAGGCATCAATTTGTTCCTAGTGTTGCCACTTACCACGCCCGAGATCGTGTTGGGTTCTTCTCTTGCCACACTTTTCTTGGGTCAGAACTTCATCAACTTTGGCTTCGTCACCATCGTCATCGCTCACATTATGTTTCAGGTGAGTTTTGTTGCCCTCACGGTGCGGGCGCGAATCCGTGGTTTCGACTGGACGCTTGAACAGGCAGCGCAGGACTTGGGCGCATCACCTTGGCGTACGTTCTGGAGGGTCACATTTCCGCTGATTCTTCCGGGCATTCTCGCCGCTGGTCTGCTTGCCTTTGCTTTGTCCATTGACGACTTCATCATCACATTTTTCAACGCCGGATCAACCGTCACATTTCCTTTGCAGATCTATGGCGCGGCGAGGGTTCGAATTCCGCCACAGATAAATGTGCTTGCTTCGATGATTCTTTTTGCAAGTGTTGCGATTTTGCTTGTTGGCACAATATCGGGTGCGCGGCGTCAGGCTTCGATGTTGGGATCACGAAACACGAAATGACCGCCCACCAGCCGCCGCGGATAGCGATAGGCCCATCCGATGCCCCGGAGTGGGTGCACGATGCAGTTCATGCCGGAGGCGCAACGCTCGTTGCTCCTGCCGATGCCGATGGGCTGATCTGGAGCGATGCCTACGACCCGGCAGGCCTTGAGCGCGTGCTTGACGAAACACCGTCTATTAAATGGGTGCAACTGCCCTTTGCCGGAAGTGAAAACTTCATGCACTTGGTAAATGTCGATCGCATCTGGACAAGCGGTAAAGGTGTGTACTCCGAGCCCGTCGCCGAATTGGTGGTGGGATTCCTGCTCGGCGGGTTGCGACACATTGTCGGCTATGCACGCACGAATCAATGGTCAGAAGAACAAGGTCGGTCTTTGCACAATGCACGGATCACCATTCTCGGGGGTGGTGGCATCGCAACAGCCTTGCTACGTCTCTTGCAGCCGTTCAATTGTCATATCACCGTGGTTCGTAATCAAGTCCAAGAGATGCCGGGTGCCGATGTGGTGGTTGGCCCTGATCGTCTTGCCGACACACTCCCAGGTGCTGATGCCGTGGTGATCGCACTTGCCCTCACATCCGCGAACATTGGCATCATTGGTCGGGCCGAACTTGAACTTATGGAACCAAACGCATGGCTTGTCAATGTCGGCCGCGGTCTTCATGTGGTCACCGATGAATTGGTTTGGGCATTGCGCAACAATTAAATTGGCGGGGCCGCCCTTGATGTCACCGAGCCCGAACCACTGCCCGATGACCATCCGTTGTGGACACTTTCAAACTGTGTTATCACGCCTCATGTCGGCAATACTGCGGAGATGGTTCCGCCACTGCTCTCCGAGCGAATCACCGCCAACGTGAGTCGTTTCGCTGCGGGTGAACAATTGATTGGTTTGCTGAATCGCGAACGTGGCTACTGAGCACACGTATTACGACATCTTGGGTGTTTCGATCACCGCAAGTGATGCAGAAATTCGCGATGCCTATCGACAGCGTGCCCGTGAGGTCCACCCAGATAGCGCGGCACGAACGTCTGCAAATGCCTCAGTGCGCATGGCCGAAATTTCACAGGCGTGGTCGGTGTTGTCTAATAATGCACGGCGTAGGCAATACGACGAATCATTGTTGAATCCACGAGATGTAGATAACTCGGCCTCGCACGTGTCGGCGACATCACCGGTGTTCCAAATGGCGGACATGCAATTTGTTGAAAGAGCAAGATTTCCGTGGCGTTTTGTGCTCATAATCATCGTCGTGGGTACCGCCATCATTCTTGGGATCAACGCCGCAGGTCAGCAACGTAAACCCGTAGGACCAGATGGCCTGTTGCAGTCTGGCTCCTGCATCGTGGTAGATGCCAACCTCGCCGCCGTCGAAGTGGCATGCGAAGAACCCCATGATGGGGTGGTGCGCCAACTCATCGGATTCGACAAGGTCTGCCCGCGCGACACCGAAGCAATCAGAGACCGTCAAGGAATGGGCATTGCCTGCGTTGTTCGCAACTAGTGCACACCGCTAGTCTTTTCCCTCACGGGCGGTTAGCTCAGTCGGAAGAGTGCCACGTTCACATCGTGGAAGTCATGGGATCGAGGCCCATATCGCCCACTGGAATAGAAGGGTCTAATCTCTAAGCATGTCACGACACTGCGAACGTCCAGCGTGTTCGGGTCCCGCAGTCGTGGCCTATGTGATCGACCCTTCAAAATTACTGGTGCGAATTGATTCGCCGATTCCAGGCGATTCTTCGCGGATGAATGTCTTGTGTCGGCGGCATGCAGATTCACTTGTTGTACCAAAAGGTTGGACGATCGACGACAATCGCGAAAAAAAGCAACGCTTATTTAGTTCGCCTGCCTCGACGGTACGGACAGACGACACGGCTTCGTCCCGCGGCGGTGGTCGACAAAAGTCTGCGCAAGTTAGTCCAGAGTTATTCGACCCGCAAGAAACGAAGGCATTGCCGTGGACACCGCAGTTTGATCGCAATGGCGATCTCGATGGCACACTTCGTGCCAGGGGACGTCTGCTAGGTCGGGCGTTTGGAAATCACGATCCGGATGATGATCAGTCGCATCCTGAAGATTAAAACGTTTTTTGATGGATGTTGTCGCAACTGTTGAGGTACCCGTTACCTGCGAGCGATTGTTTTCGTTTGTTTCGGATCTAGCTAATTACGGATCGTGGTTGGAGATGGTGCACAGCGTCAACCGTTTAGAAGACGATCGTAATAGCAACAATCCTGGTTGGCTGGTTGAACTGCGGGCCCGACTCGGGCCATTTGCGCGTTCCAAACGCTTGCGGATGGTGCGAACAGTTTACGATGCACCAAATGTTGTTGTGTTTGAGCGCATCGAGCAGGACAGTCGTCGGCACTCCCAGTGGATCTTGCGTGCAAGCATAAGTGAAACTTCAAACGGTTCATCACTTGAAACAAACTTGCACTATTCAGGCGCGTTATTTACTGGTGGATTATTGGAGCGCGCACTCTCGGATCAAATCGAGCGCGGACGCGAACGGCTTATGGAATTACTGACCTCGACGTAAGCGTTACGGGTTGTCCAGCCGCGAGTTGACCGCATGCTGCGTCAATATCGGTACCACGATTTCGTCGAACGGTGGCGTTGACACCAAGATCTTCTAATTGCATCGCAAACTCTCGCACATCTGCTGGCAGGGTGCCTTTGGTTGAGTATCCAGGTGTTGGATTGAGTGGAATTAGGTTGACATGCGCACTTGGTTTCAGGCTCTTGCAAAGTTTCGCAAGTTCTCTGGCATCGCGTTGAGTGTCGTTAACACCTTGAATTAGCGCCCACTCAAAACTAATGCGACGATTCTTCTTCGCCAGATATTTGCGACAGGCCTGCATTAAATCTTCAATCGGATATCGCTTATTGATCGGCACAAGTTCGTTGCGGAGTTCGTTTCGCGCGGCGTGCAATGACACGGCAAGATTTACTGGTAAAGGTCGATCGGCGAGTGTGTTGATTCCTGGAATGATCCCCACTGTAGAAATTGTCAGGTGTCGCGCGGAGAGACCGATCGCCTCATGAATCCGAGTTACTGCCTGCCATACGGCTTCTTCGTTGGCTAACGGTTCACCCATCCCCATAAATACGACATTGGCTAGACGCTGTTTACGTTGCGCGCTGGTGCGTGCGGCGCGAACAACCTGCTCGACAATTTCTCCGGAAGTGAGTTGTCTGGTGAATCCAGCCTGACCAGTGGCGCAGAATCCGCATCCCATCGCACAACCCGCCTGTGTGCTGACACAGACGGTGGCACGTTCTGCGTAATGCATTAGAACGGATTCGATGCGATGTCCGCCGTTGCTTAGTTGCCACAGAAATTTTGTCGTGTCTCCGCGATCGCTATCACTTGAAGTAACGGGAACCAACGAATTCGGTAGTGCTGTGTCTATACGTGTGCGGAGTTCTTTGGAAATGGTGGTGATCTCAAGTGGTTCTAAAAACTCGCGGTACATCCCTTGCCAAATTTGGTCGATCCGATATTTCGGACCGTCACCAACGATCGCGGCGATATCTTCTCGACTCGCGTCGTAGCGACCAACTGCTATTTTAGTGCTCACTTTATTTGATGTGCTTTTGTGCAAGATTCTCGTAGTCGAGCATTCGGGTGCGAAGTACATCCAGACTCGCTGTCCAAAAAGATTCGTCGCTGACGTCTAGGTTGAATGCGCGACCAAGTTCTTCGGCGGTGTCCATGCCGGCACGTGACAACACGGTGTCGTAACCACCATGGAAGCGCTCTGGATCGCGATGATATTGCGCATACAACCCGAGTCCAAACAGCAGGCCATATGTGTATGGCCAGTTATAGAAATGACTGCCGTAGTAATGCGGCTTAAGTACCCACATATATGGGTGTGCGGTGGTGTGATCGATGCCGTTGCCGTAAGCCTGTGATTGTGCGTTCAACATCATTTCGTTCAACTCGCTAACGCCAAGTGTGCGGCGTTGACGGCGTGCAAATACTTCGGTCTCAAACAAGAAGCGACTGTGAATGTCAACCACAACCTGATTGGCGCCACCTAGGTCGGTATCTAGTAGCGCGAGTCGCTCGTCGCCAGT
>JABMNW010000076.1 GCA_013204455.1 Acidimicrobiaceae bacterium | reverse complement strand
GAATCACAACAGTGCGGGCATAATTGTGCGCGCTTTGCAAAATTGGTGCGATGGTTGTTGGTGTGCCGTGTGCGGTCAGTCGATCGGGAATCGATACTGAGCCCGGATTTATTGGGGACGACTCCTGCGGTGAATCAGCCAGCACCCAATCACCAGCGCGAGTGATACCAATAGTTGTGACGAGATAACGCTCTGGGTTTAACGCTCGCACGACATGCGCGGCAGTGACACAACTGACATCGTGCTCTGCTGATTCACCACCAAACAAAACGAAAATATGCGTTTTGGACGCGCGGTTGTCGCCACTCATTCACCTTTACGGTACTCGCAAAGGTGGATCACGCATCATGCTCTCGCAGTTAGCATTGAAACCGTATGCGCTTCATGGCAGCAGAAGTTGCACACGCAGTATCCGGAGAACTTGTTGGCGCTAACGCACATCTGGAAGGTGTGTCATTCGACTCGCGCTCAATTACCCCAGGACAATTATTTGTACCAATCGTCGCGCAGCGTGACGGCCACGAATTTATTGCAGACGCACTTAGTCGTAGAGCTGGAGCGTATCTAACTGAGCGTGAGCCACAGGGTCGAACTGCGATCAAAGTTGAAAACACGATTACGGCTTTGCTTAGTCTCGGTGCTTGGGCACGTGAACGGTTAAGCAATCAATTACAGGGTCGTGTCATCGGGATCACTGGTTCGGTTGGTAAGACATCGACCAAAGATTTTGTCGCAAGCGCTCTTGCAACTTCGCTACGAGTGCATGCTAGTGACCGCTCATTTAATAATGATTTCGGTTTGCCAACAACGATATTGAACGCACCCGATGACACACAGGCGTTGGTTCTGGAAATGGGGATGCGCGGTTTTGGCGAAATTGCACGACTCTGTAGCGTCGCTAAACCGCACATTGCAGTGGTCACGGCGGTCGCTAATGCTCATACCCAATATGTTGGCTCAATAGAAGGTGTGGCTCGCGCCAAGCGCGAACTTATCGAAGCACTACCAGATGATGGTGTGGCAATTTTGAATGCCGACGACGCGTTTGTATTGGCGATGCGAAACTCAACACAGGCTCGGGTGGTTACCTTTGGTGAGAGCGAACATGCCGATGTGCAGATGACCTCGTGCGTGCTCGACAACTCGGGTTGTGCGACGATTATCGTAAATTCACCGTGGGGCATACTCGCGATGTCGATGAGAATGCCCGGTCGGCACATGGCGCACAACGCAATGGCCGCACTTTGTGTTGCAGGCGTGTTGGAATTGAATGTCGTGAAAGCGGCAGAGGCGATTGCTAGTTCAAATATTTCACCCTCAAGGATGCAACGACGCGTGCTCAAGAGCGGCGCCGTCGTACTTGATGACTCCTACAACGCCAATCCAATGTCGATGAGGGCTGCGCTCGAGACGCTGGCAATAATTTCTGGTTCGCGTCGAATCGCTTTTTGCGGCTTGATGGCTGAACTCGCCGAACCGGCAGTTGATCATCTGGCTGTTGCTCACCACGCTTTTGAACTTGGCATCGAATTAGTTGCCGTGAATACTGATCTGTACGGTGTAACGGGGATCGATTTTGACCAAGCCAAAAAACTGCTTGCATCGCTGACTAGTAGCGATATTGCGTTAGTCAAGGGATCAAAAGTTACAGGGCTAGCAAGTCTCTGCGATGGGCTAGAGCACAGCGGGGTTTGAATCATCGCGTTCGATGCGTTCAATGTCGCACCACCACCACAACACGCCAGCCCATAACGATCCCATAATCAATAGCCACTGAGAGCCGTAGCGGTCAATGAGCGGACCAAATATTAAATTACCGATTGGTACCGTGCCGCCGAAAGCCATAAACCACAACGCCATTACTCTGCCGCGAATTTCTGGAGTGAGACCAGAAACAAAAACGGTTTGCATTGATGTCGTGGTAAAAAAGTATGCCGCGCCAAGAAAAAATACAGATATAAATGCGAATCTGACCGATGGAGCAAAGGCAAATCCCATCATGCTCACGGCAAAACCAGCAAAACCGTAGCGAATGAGTTTCCGATTATCAATATCAACGAATACAGTGGCGACACTAAGTCCACCCAAGCAGGCACCTAAGCCCCAGGTTGCATACAACCATTTGTATGCCGAACCTTGTACTTGAATACCGAGATTGAGTTCTACAATCGCCGGAAATAGTCCAACATATGGTAGTGACAACAGCGAAAACGAAGCAAGACTCAGAACTAGGCGCGACACGACAGGGCGTTGTTGGGCAATGCGAAAAGCAAATGTGAAGCGTCGCCAACCAGTTGTCGTATCCGGGCTGAGATACGGAACTTGCACGCCTATCAATGCGATGATCACAAAAACATATGTCACCGCATTCAGAGCAAAGAACTGGGCAGCCGTTACATCCCATTGCGAGAGCACCGCGACAATAATCGGGCCGGCGACGCGCGATCCGTTGATCACAGTTGAGTTAAGAGAAATCGCCCCAGCCAAGTCAGCGTGTGGCACGAGTGAAGTCAGCAGCGCCGACCATGCAGGAATATTCAGGGCGTTGCCGACACCGACGCCTAGTTGCGCGAGAAACAACATCCATATTGGCGAACTATTGGCGGCAAATAATGCAAGTAGCAATGAGCAAGAAAGTTGCACAGCCTGCATTGAGATAAGCCATTTTTTGCGGTCAACACGATCAGCAATTACGCCACCAGGAATTGACAACAACAAGATTGGTCCGAGTTGCGCGAAGATCAGCAACGCCACAACCGAGGCGCGGCCAGTACGCGTATACACATAGATTGGAAGTACAACGTTTTGAATCCATGTGCCGATGTTCGAAGCAAAAGAGCCATACCAAATGCGCCGAAAGTCACGAACATGGAATGCCGCGCGAGCGCTACCTGCCTTATGGGGGTTGTGTCTGCGGCTAGTTGGGGTACTGGAATCAGTTGTATCAGTCATGCGCGAATCGCTCTGAGATTAGTGCAATAATTTATCGTGGACATGATTCAAGTTAGTACTACAAATAATTTTATCGATACGGGGCAAGTTGTTACCGACTCATGTCGCACACGTCACGCCATTTTTGCAGAATGTCCGCACTGTGGTTCGACACTTCACGCCGAGCATGCACACTTCAAATGTGGCGCATGCGGATGGCGGGATAGTTGCTGCGACTAAGCGCACAGTGCAACTAAGCGCACAGTACCGTTAACGGATCAACAGCAGTGCGACCGAGTGCTTTGGCCGCTGGTTGATTAGTCATTTCGCCAGCGACTGTGTTGATACCAAGTTTAAATGCGTGATCACGTTCGGCTGCTACTCGTGTGCCGTGCACGGCAGCGGCAATTTGATAGGGCAGTGTCGCATTGGTTAACGCGTACGTGCTCGTGTGCGGAACAGCCCCAGGCATATTGCCAACTGCATAGTGCAACACACCATGCAGTTCGTACACGGGGTCGGTGTGAGTTGTCTCATGAATAGTTTCGATGCATCCACCTTGATCGACTGCAACGTCAACAATTACCGCGCCACGTTTCATTGAGCGCACCATCTCTTGCGAGACGATGATTGGTGCTCGAGCACCTGCCACGAGTACCGCGCCAATCAGAAGATCAGCTTCGGCGACACAACGTTCGATTGCGCCACGGTTGGAAGCAACTGTTGTGATCCGTCCACGAATAATTTGATCCAAAAATCGTAAGCGATCCAAGTTCTTGTCAAGCAATAAAACTTCTGCTTCCATTCCGCCTGCAATCCACGCAGAGTTCCAGCCAACATTGCCGGCGCCAATGACTACGACTTTTGCCGGTCGCACGCCCGGAGCGCCACCCATCAAAACTCCGCGACCACCGTTCGGGCGCTGTAAATAAAATGCACCAACTTGTGTTGCGATACGGCCGGCTATTTCACTCATCGGAGCGAGTAGAGGCAACGATCCGTCGTCGAGTTGTACGGTTTCGTAGGCGATCGCAGTTGTTTTGTTTTTGACTAGTGCCTCGGCAACTTTTGGATATGCCGCCAAATGCAAATATGTGAATAGCGTCAAGTCACTGCGCAGGAATCCGAACTCTTCGAGTTTTGGCTCTTTGACCTTGACCACCATTTGTTGTGCCCAAGCATCAGCGGCACTTGGAACAATCGTTGCGCCTGCGGCAACATAGTGCGCATCTTCGATTGAGGCTCCGAGACCTGCGTTGGTTTCAACGAATACCTGTACACCGGCCCGCTCGAATTCGCGAACACCATCTGGGGTTAATGCAACCCGGCCTTCGGAGGTTTTTATTTCTTTTGGTACGCCAAGTGTTTGAATCGCCGGAGCGCCATTGCTCATCTCTAATGTCTAGCGCACAATCTGGCATTCTACATAAACGTAAATTTTAACATCGGTGAAAGTGGTCCTTAAAGATCGGTGAAAGCGGTTCGTAAAGAGTGGTTAGTGTTGAACCATGAAATCATTCAACAACTTCATCAACGGTCGGTATGTGGATGCAAAAGATGGCCGGACGACCCCGTTGGTCAATCCTACAAATGGTAAGCAGTATGCGACGGCTACGCTGTCGGGTAAGGCCGATATCGACGATGCCATGAAGGCTGCAGCAATAGCCTTCGATAGTTGGAAAAACACAACGCCTTCGCAGCGATCACTCGCTCTGTACCGCATTGCCGATGCGATGGAGGCTCGGATCACCGATCTCATCGAAATGGAGATCGAAAACACTGGCAAGCCGCGGGCGATCACCTATGCCGAAGAAGTGCCACCAATGATCGACCAAATTCGATTCTTTGCCGGCGCCGCACGCATGCTGGAAGGTAAGAGCGCGGGTGAATACATGCAAAACTTCACGTCATACGTTCGTCGCGAACCAATCGGCGTATGCGCCCAGGTGACACCGTGGAATTATCCGCTAATGATGGCCGTGTGGAAGTTCGCGCCGGCAATTGCCGCGGGCAATACCGTGGTGCTCAAGCCCTCTGATACAACTCCCGCGTCAACGACTTTGCTGGCCGAAATCGCCGCAGAATTCTTGCCACCAGGCGTATTCAACGTGATTTGTGGTGACCGCGACACTGGTCGTGGCATGGTTCTCCACGACACGCCGGGGATGGTTTCGATTACCGGTTCGGTACGAGCCGCATGGAAGTTGCCGAATCCGCAGCCAAGAGTTTGAAGCGGGTACACCTTGAACTGGGCGGCAAGGCGCCGGTCATTGTGTTCGACGATGCCGACGTGGCCGCAGCTGCCGGAACTATTGCAATGACGGGCTACTTCAACGCCGGGCAAGACTG
>JABMNW010000075.1 GCA_013204455.1 Acidimicrobiaceae bacterium | reverse complement strand
GGAGGAGCGGCAAATTCGGCGGCAAAATTCTTTAGATGCCCTGAAAGTAGCCATTGTGGCTCGTGGAGCCCTCGAACCATCGGCACGTGCAGTGAAGGATCGCGAACAGTTGCTCGCCATTGCCAAAGCACTTGGCGTTAAGTCAGCATCGCGCGCCAAGAAAGAAGAAATCATCGAGATGATTCTCGAGCAGACGGCACCGGCGCTAGTTGTAGCGGCATCAGTTAAATCGGCGCAAGTTAAATCGGTGGTAGATGTACCGGCATCAGCACGTGCGACAACCACTAGTGCCACTACATCAAGGAGTTCGGTGTCGCCAGCGACAGCAGACAAATCTGCGCTTGGCGCAGACGGCCAATCGTTATCCGAATGGGAAATCGAACTTGCAGAACACGAAGGAACGCCAATCGCTCCTGACGCCCGTCGCAGGTCCGAACAAGGTGAATCTCGCAACGAGTATCGCGATAATCGCAATTCGCGCGAACCGCGAAATGATAATCGCGACAACCGCAATAGCTCTCCTCGAAATTACAACGACCAGGACGGCGACAATCGCAATCGCAATCGTCGTCGCCGTCGGGGACCTCGCAGTCCTGGCGGTCCTGGTAGCTTTCGTGGTCCTCGTGAAGAGGGACCACAGGGTGCAGATCGTTACGAGTCGAATGAAGTACAAGAGACGATCGAGCCGATTAGTAACGAACCGATTGAAGTATCGGGCTATCTGGATCTTCGCGACGAAGGATATGGATTCTTGCGCGTCAATGGTTACTTGGCGTCGGAAGGTGATGCGTATGTTGCGGTTCGCCTGACACGACAATTTAATTTGCGTAAAGGTGATTATGTAACTGGAATGTCGCGACCTGCGGGTCGCAACGAAAAGAATCCAGGGATGCTCGATGTACGCACAATCAACGGCGTGGATGTAGCCAAGATGAAGCCGAGGCCGAAGTTCGAGGATCTCACTCCATTGTTTCCTGACGAAAAGTTGGAACTCTCTTCTGCTAGTGACCCGACAAATATGACGGCGCGAATCATCGACCTGATCTCGCCAATTGGCAAAGGCCAGCGTGGGATCATCGTTTCGCCACCAAAGGCTGGGAAAACAACAGTGATGAAGACGATCGCTACTTCGATCGAAAAAAATTATCCAGAGGTGAAGCTGATTGTTTTGCTTATTGATGAGCGACCTGAAGAAGTTACCGACATGCGCCGCACGGTTAAGGGTGAAGTTATTTCTTCGACCTTCGATCGCCCATCAGAAGAACATACACATGTTGCTGAACTTGTTATCGAAAAAGCCAAACGCCTGGTTGAGATGGGTGAGGATGTTGTGATTATTCTCGACGGCATCACACGTTTGTCACGTGCGTACAACCTTGCCGCACCGGCAACTGGACGGGTTATGTCCGGCGGTATCGATGCTGGTGCACTTTACCCGCCGAAGAAGTTTTTTGGTGCTGCACGAAATATCGAAGAAGGTGGCAGTCTTACAATTTTGGCGACGGCGCTTGTCGAAACAAATAGTCGCATGGACGACGCGATTTTCGAAGAGTTCAAGGGAACCGGCAACATGGAGCTTCGACTCGATCGAAAACTTGCCGAGCGCCGAATTTATCCAGCAATTGATGTTGACGCGTCGAGCACACGTCATGAAGAATTGTTGTTTAATCGCCAACAGTTGCAAATGGTTTGGAAACTGCGTCGCGTGCTTAGCGGTCTAGCCGCAGAAGGTAACGCAGCGCCGGGTTTGGAGTTGCTAATTGATCGTCTGAAGACGTTCAAGAACAACGACGAATTCCTCGCGGAAATCGCCAAGCAACCGACGTCGTAGTTTCTCGTTGCGTCATGTCGACGAGTGGTGACGATGGCTCACGTATTGATCGTGTGCGGTTGTGTGCACTTGTTTCGTCGCAGTTAAATGGGCTAAATCAAAAACCAGTTGAGCTTGACTCTCCAGTCCAGTTTGACTCGACAGTCGAGTTTGGCTCGGCAGTCGGGGTAATTCGGGACGGCACGGCATGGGTATTACTGACCGATCGCCACGATCGTGGTTTGGGACCCGCATTGTTGTGGGCCACGCATCACCTAGCAAGTGCTTTGCGAGTATTTACTGATGAATATGCTGACGATCTTGCCCGACGAGCAAGTTTTTTTAATTTTGATATCAAAATTTATGACGTATCAAGTAACACGCCTGTACTTACTGCACCAAACACGGTCGAAATCCGAGAGATTAGTTTTGCCGACGAGTTATTCGCTGATTTTATTACGACTGCGGGTGCGGACCTAACTCGTGAGCATGGCGTACTCGCGGGCGAAGTTTGTGGTTTAGAAGTCTGTCGGGTCGTCCATGACGAATTAGGCGAGTCCAGACTTGAAATTGGTGTCGGCGCCCATGATCGCCAAATATTTCAGTTACTCCATGGTCGTACTGCATCAATCGAATCGTTACGCAAGGTTGTGCACGAAGTCGCTTCGAAGCGAGTGGTTAACGCTAACCCGCACCCGCTAAATCAACTTGGGCGCGAGCGATTGTTGCGACATTTATTGTGCGCGTCGCCAGAGTTAATAGACGCTGTATCTCTTGAACCGGTGCCACCGCCATCACCCCGAGCTAATCTACGCGACCCAGTACCTTGCTGTGCTCGCGGAATTTCGTCTAACGGCGACGTGTTAGTAGCTATATTCAGCATCGGCGTTGATCCAGATGTAGTTACATTTGGCGCGGATGCTCGCCAGCAAATCAACCCGACCGCCGATCTCATCTTCGTTTCGCCACCACGAGACGCAGTGCCACCAATCGTGCAACTTGCCAAATTACTGTACCGACCCTCGCGTTTTTGTGACGTCAATCTTCTTGATGTGTAAGTACTCCCGATATCACCGCATAGTCTGAGCATCGTGCTTGAACGACTTGAGATCATCGAAAGGGACTATCTCGATCTTGAGTCGAGCATGGCTACGCCCGACGTACTCGAAAATCACGACAAATTGCGCGATGTCTCGCGAAGATATAAGCAGATGACGCCACTCGTTGAGTGCATTCGTAAGTATCAGTCGGCCACCGGTAACGCGCAAGCTGCGCGCGAATTACTATTCGACGCTTCTGGCGTTGAGCGTGATCAGTTGCAGGCCGAACTTAATTTGGCGACAATCACAATCGACCAACTCGAAAACGAGTTGAAGGTGCTGTTACTTCCTGCAGATCCAAATGCGGGCAAAAACATCATTGTCGAGATTCGCGGTGCAGAAGGTGGTGAAGAAGCCAACCTATTTGCCAGCGATTTATTTGACATGTACAAAGCGTTTGCCGTGCGTAACGGCTGGTCAGTCGAAGTGTTGTCGCTAGATCTTTCGCCAAAGGGCGGTATCAATCAGGTGGTAATGATCTTCAAGGGAGAGACAGCCTGGACGCGGATGCGTTTTGAAGGCGGACCGCATCGCGTTCAACGTGTTCCCGCAACCGAAAGCCAGGGCCGGATTCATACTTCGTCGGCAACCGTGATGGTGCTACCAGAAGTTGAAGAAGTCGAACTGCAGATTGACGAAAAAGATTTACAAATTGATGTTTATCGCGCAAGTGGACCTGGTGGTCAAGGTGTCAACACCACTGACTCCGCCGTGCGAATCACGCACAGACCAAGCGGCGTTGTGGTGGCGATGCAAGACGAACGCAGTCAATTGCAAAACCGATTGCGAGCGATGCAAGTTTTGCGTGCACGGTTGCTCAAGCGGCAAGAAGAAGAGTCGCAAGCCAGAGCATCTGCCGAACGAAAAGCACAAGTTGGTGGAGGCGGGCGTGGCGAAAAGATTCGCACGTATAATTTTAAAGACAGTCGTGTCACTGATCATCGCATTGGTTTTACCTTGCATCAGTTGCAAGAAGTTTTGGCGGGCAATTTAGATCCAGTTATTGATGCGTTAACGCT
>JABMNW010000074.1 GCA_013204455.1 Acidimicrobiaceae bacterium | reverse complement strand
TTGAGCGGGTGACGGGAATCGGACCCGCGTATTCAGCTTGGGAAGCTGATGTTCTACCACTGAACTACACCCGCGCTATCGCAATAGAGCGTAGCAACGCTAGTTTGCAGCCAAAATCTTACTCTGGCTTAGGATTTACTATGGTTTCGTCGTTGTGATTTTGTCTGACCGAAGTATTCGAGAGGCGCTTGCCGATAAGCGGATTGTGATTGATCCGTTCGATGAGTCTTGTTTGCAGCCGTCTTCGATCGATGTCAAGGTTTCAAATTTATTCCGCGTATTTCGGAACCACACCGCTGGCACAATCGATGTCAAACTTGATCTCAGGGAGCTAACCGAACTCGTAGAAATTCCCGAAGATGGTGTGTTCATGTTGCACCCTGGCGAATTTGTACTCGGTAGCACACTTGAGCGAATTGCAATCTCCAATGATCTTGTCGCTCGCGTTGAAGGAAAGAGTTCTCTTGGTCGACTTGGATTACTGATTCATTCCACGGCAGGATTTATTGACGCTGGCTTTGATGGTCATATCACACTTGAATTATCAAACGTGGCGAATTTGCCAATTACCATTTATCCGTCAATGAAAATTGGTCAAGTTAGTTTTATGATGATGACCACACCAGCAGACAATCCGTATGGCAAAGGCGCGAGTGGTTCTAAGTATCAGGGGCAGCGTGGACCAACCCCGAGTAAGTACTTCGAAAACTTTCGCTAACTAGCTAAAACCCGGCGAAGCCTGTAAACCCGGCGAAGCCTGTGAACCCAGTGGCGAATCCTGAGTGGCGATTTCACGTTCACCGTTTTCGATGGCGTCAAGCAGATGTATTGCAATATCGCCGACTTTAATTTGTGATTCGTCCTTGCCTGCAGCCTTCACCCCGTCATCGAGCATGATGTAGCAGAATGGACATGCAGTGGCGATTCGAGTCGCACCAGTGGCGATCGCTTCGCGAGCACGCTCGTCGTTGACTTTCGTGCCGATGTCTTCTTCCATCCACATTCTCGCGCCGCCAGCACCACAGCACATGCCCTTTGTCCCATTGCGCGGCATCTCGACAATTTCGATTCCTTTGATTGAACCGACAACCTTGCGTGGCGCAATGTAAACATCATTGTGGCGACCTAGATAACACGAGTCGTGATATGTGATGCGCTCTTCGAGAGTGGCATTGCTGACATCAAGTTGTCCAGATTCGATTAGTTCTTCTAGCAACTGTGAATGGTGAATAACTTCGTAATTACCACCGAGTTGTGGGTACTCGTTTTTAAGAGTGTTGAAGCAATGCGGGCATTGCGTGATGATCTTGCGCACGCCCATGCCGTTGAGCATTTCAATATTTGGCATCGCCAACATTTGGAACAGGTATTCGTTGCCACTGCGACGGGCGCTGTCACCGGTGCACATTTCGCTTGGCCCAAGAATCGCCACATCGATGCCAGCGCGCTTGAGCAACTTGGCCATCGACTGTGTGACTTTTTTATTCTTGTCGTCGAAGCTTCCGGCACAACCAACCCAGTAGAGATATTCGTTCGTGAACGGTGCACCTGGGTCGAGAATCTGTACGTCTAGATCTTTTGCCCATTCGCCACGATCGCTTTGACTCAGGCCCCATGGATTGCCTTGATTTTCCATTGATCTGTAGGCGTTACCCAATTGCGCGGGGAAGTTGCTCTCCATCAGTGATAAATATCTGCGCATGTCGAGAATCTTGTCGAGAATTTCGATATGCACCGGGCAGACTTCGTCACATGCCTTGCAACTTGTGCATGCCCAAATTTCCTCAGGGGTGATTCGTTGAAATAGCAAGTTGGCGCTGATCGTGATTTCACTATCTATGCTCAGTGGCGCCGAAACCTTCCCGCCTGGAGCATGTGCGGCGGTAGCGGCCATGACCTCACCACTTTTCAGCACGATTTCGCGCGGGTCAAGTGATTTGCCGGTGGCATGGGCTGGGCAGACACTCGTACACCGTCCACACATTGTGCAGGCATCCAAGTCGAGTAGTTGCTTCCAAGTGAATTCTTCAATTACATGCACGCCAAACGATTCGAGTGATGTTTCAGTCAGGTTCGGCATTGCTTTCATTGCACCCTTAGGCCGCTCACGATCTTTGAGATACATGTTCAGTGGTGAGGTGAACATGTGACGCAGCATTGTGATCGGAAGAATGGCTAAGAACACGACGAACGTCAGGACGTGGGCAACCCACCAAACTTGATGCCATGTTTGAAGTGTTGCGGTACTTTGACCATTTACGATTTGGGCCAGTGGATAACCAATAACGCTCCAACGTTCGTGATCAAGATTTAGACCAGAGGCTTGACCTTTGGCAATGCGGAACATTTCGGCGCCAAAACCCGTCACACCAATCGCTAGCAATACACCAAGGATCAGTGCATGTTCAGGTTTTGTCTTTATCCGAATGCGGTATGGGCGCTGAATGTATCGACGGATAATTGCCCATACGACACCACCCGTAAACATCAGACCAGCAACATCGCCGACAAGTGCGTATCCGCGATATACATCTCCATGCAGAAATTTTAAATTCACTGGCATTTGGTGATCGATTTCCAGAACTGTTGTCACGCCGAGCAAAATGAGAAAACCGAAATAGATCATCGAATGCATCAAACCTGCAGCGCTGTCGCGCAACAGTGTTCGCATGTAAACACCAGAGCGATAATCAGCAAGCCGACGTTTTACGTTCTTTGGTGTTGTCGTTCGCTTGTCTGGCGCGCCGCGCTCCCAGTTGCGGATGCGATCAGCGAATCGTAATGATCCCCAAACCAGCATCATTGGAATCACCGTGTAGAACGCAACGCGCAACGAAGTTGGAATGCCACCGAAGACTTCGCGGTGAATTGTCGAAGTGCTTTTCCAGCCAGTTAGTTCCGGGATGATCCCAGAGATCATCGTGAATCCGCCGATACCAATGCCAAAAGCGATTGACAGTTGGTAAGGTTTGAATCGTTTCTTTACTGGTGCGTTAGTTGTCACTTTAGCTTTCACTTTAGTTTGCGTACTTACATTTTTTTAGCCGAAGTATGCGCGATCCAGATCGCGAATACGCGTAGCAAGCGCTCCGAATAATTTGTGGCTGAGTGCAGGCACTTTGTCAATCACGGCAAGGAAATTCCCTCGGCTAATAACCAGCACCTCGCATTCGGTGTCACAGATCACTGTTGCGGTTCGCGGCCCATGGTCAAGGAGCGATAACTCCCCGACAACAGTGCCGGTGCCTAAAGTTGCAACCTTTTTCCCGCTGCGCTTAACTGTGGCTTTCCCACTAAGAATGATAAATGCTTCACGACCAGAATCGCCTTGTTTCATAATCGTGAACCCTTTTGCGAATGTGACGCGGTCACCAGCCTTGGCAATTCGCTCCAAATCTTTTGATGAGCACGAACTAAATAGCGGTGAATATCGTAAATGCTTTAATGAGTTTTTGATTTCAGTCATGTTCTAGATAGTAGGTCGCCACAGCCACCGCAAGAACGAGCGTGACAACAATCTCCGATCGCTAGTGGCTAGAGCCTGTGGCTTGGTCGGCAACTGCTTTGGTGGCTTGCGCAATTGCGATCTGGTCACCGAGATAGCCAACTTTGATAACTCGCAGGTCACTGGAAAATTCATAAAGTCTTGGCATCCCAGTTGGAATATTGAACTCGGCGATCAGGGTGGCACTGAGATTTTCCAAGTGCATTACAAGTGCGCGCAGGGAATTGCCATGTGATGTCACCAGAACATTTCGACCTTGTCGCAACTCTGGTGCAATATTTTCATCAAAATATTGCACCACTCGTGCAACGACATCTTTTAAAGACTCTGTTGCTGGCAATTGTGTAGCAGGAATGTTCGTATATCTCGGATCTTTTGCTGGATGTTCGGGACTAGAAATATCGACCGGGGGTGGCGCAATGTCATAACTGCGGCGCCAAATATTTGTTTGTTCGGCGCCATGTCTGGCAGTCGTTACTTTTTTGTCGAGGCCTTGCAGTGTTCCATAGTGACGTTCGTTGAGGCGCCAATCGTATCTAGTCTCAATTTCTGGTTGTCCGAGTGA
>JABMNW010000004.1 GCA_013204455.1 Acidimicrobiaceae bacterium | reverse complement strand
TCTGTCGCTAGGCAATCAACGACTCGGATCCAAAGGAGTCGAATTGCATGGTGTTGGATTTTCTTGGCCAATTAGTCGCGATGTGCGAGAAGGTTCATCGGATACGCGCGGCTCTCTTGTATTGAATCCGTTTGATCACGAACTTGAACCTGGAGATCGCCTCGGCATTGTTGGACCAAATGGCGCAGGCAAAAGCACACTTCTGGATTTAATCGCCGGTCGCCTGAAGCCAACGGATGGTCATCTCGACATCGGCAGCACTGTAAAGATTGGTTACTACGACCAACTTGGTCGCGAATTAAATATCAATCAACGTGTACGCGAAGCGGTTGCTGGCGACAAAGGTTCGCCATCTGTTGAGGATAACCAATTGATGCGTCAGTTTTGGTTTGATGGCGATACACAATTCGCGCCGATTTCTACATTGTCTGGTGGCGAGCGCAGGAGGCTTCAATTATTGCTAACACTGATCGAACAACCAAATGTTTTGCTACTTGACGAACCAACGAATGATCTAGATTTAGACACTCTGCGCGCACTCGAGGAATATCTCGACGACTGGCCAGGCATCGTGGTTGTTGTTAGCCACGACCGAGTGTTTTTGGATCGAACAGTGATTGACGTCTTGGCACTTGACGGTGCTGGTGGCGCTCAAGTTGTGCGCGGTGGTGTTGCGGGATGGTTGAAACAACGCAGTAAGGCACCATCAGCACAAATGACCCCATCACAGCGTGGAAAATTAATTCAGACAGCAACTGCACCGATACTCGCACCAGTTGAAAAATCAATTTCTACGAAGAGCCCGAGCACATTGCGCCGTATGTTGACTCAATCCGAAGGCGCTCTGGCGAAAGCAACTGCAGAACTACTCAAACTCACCGATGAACTTGCCGTCGCTGGGCGTGATCACAATTTGTTGGCGCTAATCAGTGGCAAACTAGCCAAGGCTCAAGTAAAAGTTGACCTTGCCGAAGAAGTTTGGCTATCTCTTGCTGGCCAAGCCGAGACTCAAGGACTAGTCACGGACGAAGTGAGCAAATAGTTACTGGATTATTTGTTCTTAGAGGATGTACTTCGCTCACTAATTCTCTGTCGATTAAGAACATGTTTATTTACTTTGCCGGCGACAACATCAAGAGCAACTCACTCTCATCACAACTAAACAGTAGTTGTTAGAATAATCAAGTGAAAGTTGCACAATGAGCACAGATAACGATGTGATTTTTCAAGCTGCACGGCGACGCACATTTGCGATCATCAGTCACCCGGACGCAGGAAAGACCACTCTCACCGAGAAGTTCTTGTTGTATGCCGGTGCCGTCCAAGAAGCCGGAGCAGTAAAGGCACGTAGCGGCGGACGTGCTTCAACTTCGGATTGGATGGATTTAGAGCGCGAGCGCGGCATCTCCATTTCCTCGACGGTGCTGCAATTTCCCTATCGTGGTCATGTTTTTAATCTGCTTGATACACCTGGGCACCGCGACTTCTCTGAGGATACGTACCGAGTTTTAGCCGCCGTTGATGCAGTAATCATGGTACTCGATGTCGCAAAGGGTATCGAAGCGCAAACTTTAAAGTTGTTTCAGGTGTGCCGCTCGCGTCAACTTCCTGTACTGACATTTTTTAATAAATGTGATCGTCCTGGTCGTGACCCGCTCGAATTACTTGACGAAGTCGAGCAACAAATCGGTTTGCGACCCACACCAGCCACATGGCCAGTTGGCTTACCTGGAGATTTTCGCGGTGTAATTGATCGTCGCACGAACGAATTTATTCGGTTCACTCGTACCGCCCGCGGTGGATCTACAGCACCAGAAGAGATTGTGCCATTTGGTCGCGCTGAAGTTGAAGAGGGCTCGGCGTGGACTTCAGCGCTCGAAGGATGTTTGCTGCTCGATGCAATCGGCGCTGACGTTGATATCAAAACATTTCTTGCCGGAAAAACCACGCCGGTATTTGTTGGATCTGCATTAACCAATTTCGGTGTACGGATGTTGCTCGACGCGGTGATTGATCTTGCCCCGCCAGCAATGCCAAGACAAGACACGTCTGGTATCGAACAACCTCTAGATAGCGAACTTTCGGCATTCGTATTTAAGATTCAGGCAAATATGAACCCCCGGCATCGCGACTTGCTCGCGTTTGCCCGAGTTTGCTCTGGACGATTTGAGCGTGGGATGGATGTAACTTGTGCTCGCACCGGCAAAAACATCGGTACAAAGTACGCGACGTCTGCCTTTGGCTCGGATCGTACAATTATTCAAGATGCATTTCCTGGCGACATCATCGGATTAATCAACGCGACCGGATTAAAAATTGGTGACACGCTGTACGCTGCGCAACCTGTTGAGTTTCCTGCGGTGCCTCGATTTGCTCCAGAAGTTTACGCCATTGCTAGACCGATCGATAACTCTCGCGTAAAACAATTTCGTCGTGGACTTGCACAACTCGATGAAGAAGGCGTGGTACAAGTTTTACGCGACCCAGATGTCGGCGATTCGAATCCAATACTTGCTGCTGTTGGCGCATTGCAATTTGAGGTTTTGGCACATCGTTTGGAGCACGAGTTCAATTCGCCAACCGAAATTAGCCCATTGTCCTATCAGGCAATTCGTGTCACAGATAGTGCAAGCGCCGATCGACTTCGCCAAATCGGCGGAGTACGAATTTTGAAGCGCGGTGACGGCGCACTAGTTGCGTTGTTCGAAAATCGTTACCGCTTGCAACGACTTGAAGTTGACGAACCAAAACTCACTCTCGAACACATCCTCGCCGACATACAACCAGGCGAATCTATTTACTAGAAATTGCGGTCAGGGTGTCGTCGAGAGCGTCGAGGGCTTGGGCCAGCTGATCATCCGTATGGGCTAGACCTAGATTCATCATCCCCCGCGCAGCCGTGTAGACACCTCGTTCAAGTAATCCGAAAAATAACAACTCCTGCAGATTGTTGTCACGCTTGGCAACATCCTCTGACGTGTTTGGCGCAAAGGCGAGTGCATGTAGCGAGATCATCGAGCCAAAACCGCTGACGGATACGGGCAGTTTGTGCCGTGCGATTACAGCCGCGACAGATTTACGAAAATCGTCACCACGTGCAGTGTGCGCGATTGCAACATCTGCGGTAAATACCTCACCCAATACGGCACAACCAGCCGTCATCGTGGCGATGTTGTTGTTAAATGTGCCAGCGTGCGAAATAACTTTGTCGCGATTTGCTTCTGGACTCGTGTCGTATTGGTCAAGTAAATCTGCTCGCCCACCGAATGCGCCGAACGAAAACCCGCCGCCGATGTATTTGCCGAAGGTTGTGATGTCGGCTTGTGCGCCAAGCAAGTTAAACATCCCTCGGGGACCGTGCCGCGAGGTCATCACCTCATCGGCGATCACAACTGCGCCAACACGGCGTGCCGCGGAAAATACTTCTTGAGCAAAGTTGGCATCGGCTGGCACACAACCACCCGAACCAAGCATCGGCTCAATGATTATCGCGGCAAGCGAAGTTGCATTGTCGTTGATCATCGTTAGTGCTTTGGCTGTGTCGTTATATGGTGCGATAATAAAGTCGTAAGGAGCATTCGATGGTGCGGCGCCAGTCGCAAAATAAAGAATGCCCCCGTGATATCCACCGTGAAACACCATCAAACGTTTGCGCCCAGTTGCCTGCATCGCAGTCGTGATCGCCATCAAATTGGCCTCGGTGCCCGAATTTGTAAAGCGCACACGATCTAATCCAAAACGCTCGCACATAAGTCGTCCGAGGCGCGCTTCGGCAGGATGAATGCCACCGACACTGACATTTGTGTTGAGCGCTGTAGTGACGGCATCGATGACTCGGCGTTCGCTATGACCAAGTAGCCCAGCCGTGTAGTCGCCGAGGAGATCTATATATAGGTGTCCGTCTGCGTCGGTGAGAGTTGCCCCAGCGCCCGAAATAAACACGAGCGGAAACGGGGCGTGAGTTAAAACGGTGCGCGTGTGACCACCAGGCAAAAACTTTCGCGCTTCGTCGTAATACTTTCGACTGGCAGGATTACGATCAGAGAAATTACTGCGTGCTTTAGTTACCTTGTCGCTCGGCATAATCAAATACTAGATCGCGTGGGATTTTTCCCATGCGCGCGCCAAAACAGCGTAGTGACCGCTCAGCGCAATTAATTCAAGGTGGGTACCCAACTCAACGATGCGAGCGTTGTTGATAACGGCTATTCGGTCAGCACGTTGAACAGTTGTTAATCGGTGCGCAACAACAATCGTGGTGCGACCGCTCATTAAACGTTCTAGTGCGTGCTCAACTTCGGCCTCGGTACCTGGATCAAGATTCGAAGTTGCTTCATCAAGAACAAGCACGGCTGGATCGACAAGTGCGGCACGACCAAGTGCAACCAATTGACGCTCGCCCGCGGAGAGTCGCCCGCCGCGCTCTCGAACTTGAGTCTCGAGGCCATCAGGTAATTGCAAAAACCGCTCGAGAATACCAAGAGACTCGAGTGCCGCATCGACTTGCGCATCGGTTGCGGTAACTCGCGCTATACGCACATTGTCACGGATCGTGCCGTTGAATAAAAACCCTTCTTGTGGCACAACCACAATACGCTCACGTAAACTAGCCATTGTCGTACGACGGAGATCGACTCCGCCGTAACTAACTTCGCCACTACTCGGGTCGTATAGCCGCGCCATCAACTTAGCAAGTGTGCTTTTACCAGCACCAGTCGGTCCAACCAGAGCAAGACGTTCGCCATTCCTCACAGAAATACTTACATCATCAAGCGCATTGGTCTCGCCTGATTGATACTTGAATGTCACATTGCGAACAACCAAATTTCCGCGCTCGGGCAATTCAACTGCCCCCGCAACCTCGTTTACTTCTGGTGTCGCGTCCAAAATCGCAAACAACTTGTGCAGTGCTGCCGCCGAAGACTGCACACTGTTATATAGTTGCGACAATTGTTGTACTGGGTCAAACAAACTTGATAGCAACAACACAAATGCCACAACCGTGCCGAGCGATACCGTGTCGCGATGCACGAGCCAACCGCCGATTCCAACAATTAGCGCTGTTGCAGCAACACCTGAGAACTCGACAAGACCAAAATACCAAGTCGAAATGCGGATACTGCGCAGATGACTATTAAATAGCGAACGATTGGAGATGCGAAAACGTTCAATCTGTTTGTCTTCTTGCGCGTAGGCCTGAATTACTCGCACCGCACCGATGCCCTCTTGCAATGTTGAGAGATTTTGCCCAACGCGTTCGCGAACAGTCAGATAGGCCGTGTTCGAATCACGTTGAAACTTAATCGAGGCCACAACGAGAATCGGAAACACAATTAAGACCACAAGAGTGAGTTGCCAGGAAAGTGCAAACAGCACCGCGAACGCCAAAACAACCAAAAATGCACTCGCTAAAAATTGCAGCAGACCCCACTGCACCAATTCGGCCATCGTTTCGATGTCGGCTGTCATCCGCGCCACGAGTACACCGGACTTGTTGCGGTCGTAAAACGCCATCGATTGGCGTTGCATTGCTGCAAACACCTTTAATCGCAGTTCGCGCAAAAATGCTTCACCAGTACGATTTAAATACAGATACTGCATCCGACCAAAAACATACGCAAGAGCAGTGACAAGAACATATAAGGCAACCGAGATATTCAATTGCACTGCATCATTTACACGAATACCAGAATCAATTCCGTGACGTACAAGCACTGGCGCAGCAAGAGTTGCCGCGGTTGTTACAACCACACAACCGAGTGCGATATATGCCGTACGGATAAATGGTTTAGCCATACGTAAGACACGGATGATTACCGTTCCAGTTTGCCCACGATCCAAACGATCTTCAGGTGCTACTCCTCCTGCTGCCCACATTTCAGATCGAACTTCTTGAGATCGGCGAGTCTTTGACTGCCCAAGCGGCAAGCACTTCGCGATAACGCTCGCTGGAAAAAATTAAATCTTGGTGCGTGCCAGTGGCGGCGATTTTTCCGTTGTCAAGTAACACAATTCGATCTGCGAGAGCAATCGTGCCTGGGCGATGTGCAATAACGATTGTCGTGCGACCCGCCATCACCGTGCGCATTGCCTCACGGATCTCGTGCTCTTTACTCGGGTCAACTGCCGAAGTTGCGTCGTCGAGCACCAAAACCCGCGAATCAGCAATAATTGCTCGTGCAATGGCAACACGCTGGCGTTGGCCACCAGATAGAGAAAACCCACGTTCACCGATCTGAGTGTCGTAACCATTTGGCAACGCAATTATAAAGTCGTGCGCCCCAGCAAGTTTCGCCGCGCGTTCAAGTGTTGTTTGGTCAGCATCAGGTTTAGCAAACGCAATATTGGCTTTAACAGTGTCGTTAAATAGGAATGTGTCTTCGAATACAACACCGACGCTACGTCGTAGTTCGCCAAGATCTAATTTTCTAATATCGACACCATCAATTGTTATATGGCCAGCGTTGACGTCATAGAAACGCAACAAAAGTCGCACAATTGTCGATTTACCAGAACCGGTGGCACCGACAATTGCTACCGACTCGCCACCTTTTATTGTTAGCGAAATATCATCTAACACTGGATGCGCTTCGTCATAACCGAACCGCACATGATTAAACGAAACCGTGCCAAGCGGCTGGCTAGTTGGCTTGTTGGTTTCGTCAGCCAATTTCGGAAGACGCGTTGGATTTTTTGGACTAGCGATCTCTGGTTCTGTGGCGAGAACTTCATGCACACGAACGAGCGCGGCAGCAGCTCGCTGCCCAAGTGCGACCATCATCCCGATGTTACGCATCGGCCAAACCAACATCGTTAAATAAATGTTAAACGCAACCAGATCGCCAATCGAGAGTTTTCCCTGCAACACTCGATGGCCACCAAAACCAAGAACCGTGATTAATCCTAAACTCGGTAACAAGTCGATCGCCGGTAGAAATCGACTGCGAATACTCGCCGCCTTTAACGACACGGTTTGAATATCGTTGGCCTCTTGTAAAAGTTTTTCGTACTGCACCAACTCAGCACCAAAACCCTTCACGACGCGAATTCCGGAGACACTTTCCTCGACAACGCTCGCTAATTGCGCTTGCTCGACTTGCACGGCAAGAACGAGCGGATGTATGCGAGTGCTGAAATGTCGTGATGCCACATTGACGAAAGGCAGCGGCAGTAATGCAACAATTGCCAAAACCGGATCGGACATCAGCAAAACCACGGTTATTGCAAGCAGCTGAACAACGTTACTTATCGTGATCGGGATCATCACGACAAACTGCTGAACCTGATTGAGATCGCTTGAGGCTCGACTCATTAATTGACCGGTCTGGGTGCGATCGTGATAACCAATGTGCAGGTGTTGGATATGGGCGTACATTCGCTCGCGCAAAACAGTTTCGGTATAACGACTTTCACGAAATGCGATGTACCGACGCCCTGCAGTAAGAATTCCCGTAATTATGCCTGCCATGCCGATGTAAATCGCCCAGGAAAGAACCGGTCCGTTCTTTTCGATGCCTTGGTTGATCGCGGCTTTGGTAAGTTGCGGAATCGAAACTTTGGCGATGGTCCACCCTGCGCCGATCAGTACGCCGATCGCCAGAGCACTTCGTTGTTTCTTCAAGGTCGATGAAAGAAGTTGCCAACCAAGATTGCGTTGTGCCTTGGCTTGCTCATCGGCTAATGAACTGGTAGTTCCAGCAGCGTCAGGATCTAATAAAGATGATTGTGCGATGCGAAAATTCTAACGCTTAGGTATCAGTGCGCCGAAGGCGAAAGCGACTCAACACAGTCCCAGAAGTTCATTTCTGGATCGAAGGCGAGAATCGCCAGCGACGATGTCGTGACGCCGTTATCGAAATAACGCTGGATAGTTTGGCGACACTTTGCCGGACTGCCATGCACAACGATTTGATCGACAACTTCATTGGGAATCGCCGCCACTGCGGCTTTGCGGTCGCCCGCGTTCCATGCATCCCACATTGGCTGAAGCACATCGCCGCGTCCGAGCCACCGATGAAACTCGGCGTATACCGGCACATTCAAGTACGCCGCGATCACGCGCTTCGCGGATTCGCGAACAAGATCGGTGTTCTCACTTGGACAAACAAAGATACGTGCGACAATTTCTTTCTCGACTGGGTTCGCCGATGCGTGGGCTGCTGAGTTAACAACACCTACAACTTTTGTTACATCATCGGCTGACAACCAGTTTATGATTGCACCGTCGGCTTCGCGCCCGGCAAGTTTTAACATCCCTTCACGCAGTGCCGCGACAAGAATTTGTGGCTGTATCTCTGGACGAATGCCGAGGCGAAAACCATCAATCTTGAATGTGTCATATGTTTTGGTGACTTTTTCACCAGTAAGCGCGTCGCGCAAAAATCGCACGATATCGCGAACTTTTTTGTATGGTTCAACAAACGGAACCGCATTCCATCGCTCAACAATTACAT
>JABMNW010000073.1 GCA_013204455.1 Acidimicrobiaceae bacterium | reverse complement strand
TCCAGATCCTTGAAGAGGGTCGTCTCACCGACGCACAAGGTCGCAGTACCGACTTCCGCAACACTGTGTTGATCATGACTTCCAATCTCGGCACACAAGATCTGCGCAAAGCAAATGTCGGTTTTGGTAAAAACGACGAAGCGCTCTCATACGCTCGTATGCGCGACAAGGTTAACGAAGCACTTAAGGTTCAGTTCAAACCAGAGTTCCTTAACCGCATCGATGAAGTAATCGTTTTCCATGAACTTGCGATGACCGAAGTTGTACAGATGGTTGATCTGATGAGCAAGCGTTTGACTAGTCAATTAGAAGGTCTGGGACTTGGATTAGAACTAACGCAGGCCGCAAAAGAACTTCTTGCCAAGCGTGGATACGACCCGCAACTTGGTGCCAGACCGCTTCGTCGCGCCTTGCAACGATTCATCGAAGATCCACTTTCCGAGAAGCTACTTCTCAAAGAATTCCATGCAGGTGAAATAATCGTCATTGGCGTTGAGGACGACCCAGATAAACAAGACGAGAAACGATTTACATTTAATGCTGTCGAGGGTTTTACACCACCTAGCGCAGTAGAACTCGCTGGTGCTGGCGACGGCACTCCGTCTACAACCGATTGAGTCACCGCGTGCCGCGCGCGCGTCGTCGACTCGCCTACTTCCAAGTAGCACTTAGCTCTCTGGTCGCACTCTCGCTTACGGCCTGTCAAGTTGATGCGGTCGTAACTTTAGACGTAGGTCAAAACGGTGCCGGAACGCTAAGTCTGAGCGTGCTCGCTGATAAAGAAGTCGTCGCGCAAACACCAAAATTGACTACTGACCTGCGGTTTACGGATGCCGTTGCTGCTGGATGGATTGTCTCTGGCCCGAACGCCACCGCCGATGGTGGAATGCAAGTTTCATTAAGTCACACATTTGATAATGATGCCCAGGCAACGATTTTACTTTCACAACTGAGCGGTGTTTTCGGACCGTTTAAGCAGATGACATTTACTCGTACGGGAAAAGACACTGACTCGACCTACAAGTTGGACGGCGCATTACAAGTTGACGGTGGTCTGGATGCATTTGCTGACCCTGCGCTACTAAAAGTAATCGACGGATCACCATTTATTCAGACTCTTGAAAAAGCTGACATGGATCTTGGCAAGGCTATGACAATTGACTTTGTCGCAGTAATTCCAGGAGCCATTCAACAAACCACAGGATCTGCGATAGGAAATGTAATCAAATGGCGCGTGCCACTAGATGGCAGCGCCCAGGCAGTAACAACGATCGTACAGAATACTGCGGTCAAGGCGACCGTGTCACGCGTCGTGGCGGGATTATTCAAACTGCTGTTGGCGCTATGGCTAGTTGCAATGGTGGTGGTCATTGTCGGAGTTGCGTACAAACGCCGGGGGTTTCTGCGTACACCCAACGAATAATATTGTCTCCAACATGGTGAAACTTCGTACTATCTATCGGTGTACCGACTGCGGTGTAGCACTACCAAAATGGGCTGGCCGTTGCGGTGCGTGTGGTGCGTGGAATAGTCTCGTTGAAGATGTCGAAGGCTTTGCGCCATATAGTCCAGCAGAACTCATCTCCCTTTCAAACGGCATGGCGCTCGTACCACCAGGTGAACCGAAACCGATCAATGCGCTAGATGCGAAAATCTCCATTCCTCAACCAAGTGGCCTCGAAGAACTGGACCGAGTGTTGGGTGGTGGACTAGTTCCTGGTTCAGTGACTTTGCTTGGTGGCGAGCCAGGCATCGGCAAATCTACTCTGCTATTGCAATTACTCGCCGCGTGGCCAACCAAAACTCTTTACATAACTGCCGAGGAAAGTGCACAACAGGTGCGCCTTCGCGCAGAGCGACTCGGTGCAATTAGACCAGACCTCTGGCTGGTAGCGGAAATGTCGCTGACAAATATCATCGCCGCGATTGAGAGTGTGAAGCCGCAACTCGTAATTATCGACAGCATTCAAGCAATCGCAGACCCGCAATTAAATTCCGCACCAGGCTCAGTCGCACAGGTTCGCGGTTGCGCACATCGTCTAGTGCAAGAAGCCAAGGCACGAGATCTACCAATTGTGTTGGTTGGCCATGTCACAAAAGATGGTGGACTTGCCGGGCCACGAGTTTTAGAACATGTCGTCGACACCGTTCTGTCTTTCGAAGGTGAGCGACACCATGCTCTGCGACTATTGCGAGCAGTCAAACATCGTTACGGCTCAACAAACGAACTCGGCCTATTTGAGATGACAGAAAACGGCCTGCGCAGTGTGCCTGATGCCAGCAAACTATTTTTAGCCGATCGTCGGCCTGGAGTGCCTGGCTCGATTGTCGTGCCTGCGCTCGAAGGACATCGACCACTGCTTGTCGAGGTGCAGGCACTTACAAATCTTTCACCATCGCACATCACGCCACGACGATCTGCCCAAGGTATCGACGCAGGACGATTGGCAATGTTGCTAGCCGTACTTGAGCGTCGTGCTGACATAAATCTTTCCCAACATGAAGTCTTTGCCTCAGTTGTTGGTGGCGTAAAACTAGGCGAACCAGGTGCCGATCTTGGCGTGTGTTTGGCTCTAGTCTCAGCAGCGACAAATACCCCGCTTGCCGAAAACCTTGTTACATGTGGAGAAGTCGGACTTGCGGGAGAACTTCGTCAGGCTGGCAATACTGCCCGACGGTTGGCAGAAGCTGCTCGTCTTGGGTTCACGCGAGCAATTATTCCAGCAAGCAGCGCAGTTGACATCAAAATATCCGGCATGACGCTTGAACCCGCGCATACAGTTGCCGAGGCACTCAAACTTGCCGGATTGGTAACCGAGTAGCGTTTGTGCAGTGCGTGCCGCAGTCATCATACCTACTTATAACGAAGCCGAGAATATTGAGCGATTTCTTGTTGCGTTAAGAATTGAGGCTCCGTCTATCGACATCATCGTCGTTGACGATAACAGTCCAGATGGAACTGCCAATTTTGCCGAAACCGTCGGCTCGCGTCTTGGCGGTATTGAAGTTGTTCGTCGAAGAGGTGTACGAGGTTATGCCGCTGCCACCAAAGATGCGATGCAAATTGCACTCGACAGGGGGTATCAGGTTATTGCCACAATGGATGCCGACTTCTCTCATGATCCAAAAGTTCTAGCGCGGCTTACAGCCCTTGTTACTGGAGATGTCTCGGTAGCAATTGGTTCGCGCTATGCACCAGGTGGTGTGATTACTAACTGGTCTACGTATCGTCGTCTGTTGTCTAAATGGGGTAACCGTTACGCAGTCTTTGCTCTGCGACTTAACTTCCGCGATTGCACCTCTGGATTTCGTGCCTATTCTTCAAAGAGTCTGACATTGGTTAATCTCGGCGAGTTAACTGCAGATGGATATGCATTTCTTACAGAATTAGCATTCGTGATTTCTACAAGTCAAGTCGGTTCCATTGTCGAAATGCCAATCAATTACGTTGACCGTGCCTATGGAGATTCAAAGATGAACACTCGAATTATGCGTGAGTCAATGCTGCTCGTAACTCGATGGGGTATTGCACTACGAACTGGCATCGGACAAAAACACTTACCGCGATAGCGAAACTGCCACGCCGCTATTTAGTCGGCCATATAAATTCACCAGTTTCGCCGACGGCTGACCGTTGCTCCACGAATCAGATTTAACAATACGTTGATACGACTGCCACTCCCCACGCACCCCAGCCAAATCACCTCGCAACGCATGTGCGCGCATCCGAAGTGCGATCAGTTCTTCGTGAGCGCCCAAAACTTGTAGACCTTTGGCTGTAGCCCAAAACACGCCCTCGATTTCGCCGCGTCGCAGATCAAGTTCGCCAGCCATTGCCGATGCGGTAATCACATTGAGCACAAGTTGTGAAGTGATCCCCTCGGCATCAGGCCATAGATAACCAGTTCCGGCAAATGGCAGATCGCGAACAAGCTCGAGCCCACGATGCAGTTCATCAATGGCCTGACTCGGCTCAAGTTCTTGTGCGCGAGCAATACATGATTCGAGAATCTCACCGTCACTAATTATTGAGATGTGAAATGGCAACTGATCATTAAATGTTCTTGGGAGCCACTCTTCTGTGCTGGAAATTAAATTAGTTTGATTGAGCGTGCGCCGAGCATCGGAAACTATGTTCGTGAACGTTGCATCGGCAACATTCACTTCCCACAAGGCGGTACGAGCGGCGCTTCGTGTTGGACGAGAACGATGACTGGTCAACCAGGCAAGCAACTCTTTGGTTTTGGATTTCTCAAACTCAATCACCGAACCATCTAGAAGCTGTACATCAACTGGTCCAAGAATTCGCACCATAACATTCCACTTCTCAATACTGTGGTGCGATTCTTTCGTAATCTGCGACAGATCAGGCTGTAGGGAACGACCTACATCAATCAGCAATTCTTTGATCGCATCGACTTCGTTAGTAAGCAATCCGTAAGGAACAAGACTGATTTCATTTGGCGACAATCGCCACATGTGATCGCAAATCTGCAAAAGAGCCGTCGCACTTAAAGTCCTTGAGGCGCAAACAACAGCGGCCCCGCTCGCAATTAACAGATCGATTGCAGAATCATCAATTTGTGCAGTCGTAAACACCACACAGTGTTGCGCCGAAGATGTCACGACTTTAATTGCTTCTTGAGTTGTTGAGACTGTCGTTATTGCAGAAAATGCAATATGTTCTGCACTACTTGTTGCCAAAAGAATCGGCTTGGCTTGGGATTGTCCGGCAAACATTGTTGCCGCCATTAGTGCATTGAAGATAGAACTCGTCACCCGCGTATCACCGACACACACATTGATCACAGAACCTTTACCAATATCGACAAAAACTATTTGCGAGTCGCAAATGCCGAGCGGTACGTAGATTGGGATTTCGGAATTGGCAGACTGGTAACTGACGAGATCATCAACAGGATTGGCCTCGAGCATCGCGCGAAGTGCAACTTCGGTTCTGACTGCTGTTGCCGATGGGTGATTTAACTTGGAATTGAGTTGAAGTTGACGGAGTTGGCTACCCCGGCTTTTACCAATATCAAAGATAAGACCCGCCACAACTATGGAACACGATAAAAGCGAAATCAGATTATTACTATCGTGATTTACGGTACGGCCCTCGGAATCTTCGAGAATAAATGTTGGCGTCGCACCGGCGACCTCCCCGCGCGATGGAACTAGCACGCTCCATAAACTTACGGCAAGCACAATCAGCCAACTTCGCGGCACGAACGACCCGCCTTGTGTGAATCTCGAAATCACAAAGCGAATCAGATCGAGTACTACATGTGCGATTATCCAGAGCAAAGCACAAGTAGTTGCCACAATCAATAGCGCGACAACAAATTGTCTTTGTGACATCCAGAGAGGACCGGTAGGCAATACAAACTTCCAGAGCATCATCGGTCGCGCGGTTCTACTCGTCGCGTAACCGCGAGCAGATGATCTTGTGCGCCAAATAGACGCAGTAGTGTCATCTCCACATTTTGAACAACCGTGACCGTGACAGACTCGGGGCTTGTCACCACTTCTCCACTGAGATTGTTGTCTGACATATATCGCATCGCGGATTGGTACGCCGCTTGTTGATCAATCTCGGGTGATCCACTGCGCAGCGACGTGAGTTCTTGCGCTGCTGAGCGTGCAGCATTTTCGGCGTGATCGGCAAGTGTTAGACGCGCCGCGATCAATCGACCGCCATCAACTCCAAGGCCAGCGCAGACAATAAATGTCATCACTAGACCAACAACAAATGCTGTGACTACTCCTTCTTCAGTGTTTACAGATCTCATGTGTCAACGCGCCATCTATCCAGGACTTCAAGTGACGATGCACGCACAACTCTTGGAGTTGTGCCGAGTAATGCAAGCCCTGTATTTTTAATTGTGCACTCAACCGTGACGAGTACTGCCGGGTCTTGGCCCTGCTGAACAATTGAAGTCTCAATCGATGTTTGCGTACACGATGCTCCGCTATTTCGCAGTGTTCGCTCAGCAACTTCTAAAGCGGTCGTCTCAATTTCGGATCGACTTCCTTTTGAGGCCGCACGCGCCGCTTGATCTGCAGCGTGCCGGACTTGAATCAGAGCTTCTGACGCCCGCCCAGCGTAAACACCAAATAGAACGAGAACCATAAGTACTGGCGTCAACAACACAAGTTCAACAGTTACTGATCCGCGTTGAGTGATCATCGCTCGTCCTCAGGTACAAAGTTTTCTAACGGCTCTTCGCTTTGTCGTAGGACAGACGTAGGGAAAAACGGTGCCACATTTGGCACCTCAACGCGAACCTGAACTGCAACAAACCCGTCAATTACTGTCACACTCGGTGTTCCAATTAATTGCGCACCAAGTTCTGCTGCGGTACGTGTTGCCGAATCAATTGCTGAAACTAAGTCACCGTCGGTGGATGCAGCGATTGCAGCACCCTTACTCGCCGCCAAAACTGCGATATGTGCCGAGTGCATAAACAACATTGCTTGGACCGACATGAGTAACAGCAACAGCACGATTGGAACCGCAATGACCACCTGTACAACAGTGTCCCCGGGATCAATCGTGTTGTTCGCTGTTTTCATCTCAATTAGTCTGCGCGACTTGGTTATTAGCCGAGGTCGAGCGAATTCGCTTTGTCTGTAACACGGCTAGTTATCGTTGCCCCGACGGCAATGGCCAACGCAATGAGTGCTGCTGCCATAACGACAGTTGTCGCACTGACTTCGCCTTGTTCGTTATCTTTTTGTGCCGAAGCGGTGAACCGAATCCAGTAGTACTGCCAAACGCTTTTAATTGATGTCATATCTTCTCCCTTTGTTGCTGTTGTTTATCTGTGTGAACTATTTACAAAAACGGCGGATTAAAAACTTCCAAGAACTAAATGAACGGCTGGATAACCAATAAGCGCAATAAAGGCAATAAATAAAAGCACCATCGGAATTCCCATTCGCTCGGTAGCGGCCTGTGCCTGCGCCTCGATTTCACCCATGTGACGATTGCGTAACGAGTCGGCTCGTGCCGAAAGAGAAAGTCGAATCCGTGCGCCATGTTCACCTGCCAACTGCACACTTCCTGCAACCTCGGCTAATTCGGGAATGTTGTAGGACTCACCAAGGTTGGCCAATTCGACCCACGGTGACCTGCGGGCACTTCGTGCTCTGGTTAGTGCGTCACGAATCTCGGAAAATGACCATCCATCCCCTGCGTCAGCTGCAGCAATTAACGCAGTTTCAGTTCCTGCGCCACCAGCGAGAAGAACATTTGTTAAATCAAGATAGCTACTAAACGCGTGGAGAAAATCTTGACGACGGCGACTGGCCTGCACACGCACTCTGCTATCAGGAAGAAAAAATCCAACAACGCCGGCCCCGACTACGATCATCGCTCCTAACACTTTTGAGATTTCTACACGAGCGATACCAAAGAAAACATCTATACCTACACCGGCAACAACGCCAACAAATAGTGACGTCAGTTTTCGCATCACCATCTCGGATGCTTCGTGACCAACAATCGCCAGATCGGCGCGGTGGCGAACCTGCGACCGGTGCACCAGCCAGATCATGCCATGACGAATTTGCTCGCGCGCTTGTTGCACTTTGCCCCGCAACACACCAGGACGCGAAATAAAGAATACTCCTAGCCCGGAAATTGCGCCGGATATAACGACGGCGATCATCTGCTGGCAGTCTCTCGACGGCGAATGAATCGTTGCGGTGTTGCGATGCGCGAAAACTGATCGAGCATAATCAGCGCAATGCCAAATACAACGAAGATGCAACTCAACATAATTTGTCCTTCGAGAGACGAATAGACACTCAGGTAATCACGATTAAATACGACAAGTGCCGCAACAAAGCCAATTACCACAAACGAAATAATCCGCACCGAACTGCGCGTGCGTGCGCGTCCAACCCAGATTCGTGTTCGCATTCGGCCCTCTTCGCGCGCGCACTGCGCAAGATGACCTAATAGTTGTGCGAGATCTCGGGCTTGGTACTTTGTCGCAGTAATCAACGCAGCAGAAACAAAATCGGCAATTGGATGATCAACATCATCGGCAAAACGTCGCAAGCCATCACTCAGTTTGCCGTATTGAATCTGAGCACTAAGACGCCTCACCGCACCGGCAATTGCCATTGGAGCGTGTTCGGACGTGGCGACAATTGCTTGCTCCAAACCATGTGCACCAGCCAAAGTGTCACGAAGTTGTTCGGTCCAAGTTGCAATTGCATCTGCTAATCCGCGCTCATCACGACGCAGTCGCTGTTTGGACTTCAATGCAGGTACTGCAGTAAAAACCAAACCCAATACGACCGCAACTAGTAGCCACCGCGTCAACAAATACACCAAAATAGCGACGACTACCCCGGCGATCTTATTTATAGATCGACCAATATTCTGCATGTGTTCGGTTTTATTTAGATGAGACGAAACTTGACTATTACGTACGGCAAGAAGCATCACAAAAGCGCCAAGACCAGTAGCGGCGCCAGAACTAGCCAGCACAAGCCAAGTGATCATTGATCGCTTCCGTCATCGTCGTATCCATAATGTGTGAGCATCTCACGTGTCGACTCACGTAGTGGAAATGTGCGCCGAAGTTCGCCCTCCGAATTGGACGAGAATATCTCGTTCGAAATAATGTTTGCGCCGTCACTGTCAACTACTTCGCGCACAGAAGCTACACGCCGTTCGTGTTCAGAATTACTGATATAGATAACGAAGTGCAGAGCACTCGCAAGAAGAAGATTAACGGTCTCGATAGGTAATCCAGTCGACGCCATCGAAACATAGGCGGCAAGTTTTGGAAAGACTGATCTTGTTGAATCTGCGTGCATCGTGCACATCGAACCGTTATTGCCTTGGCTCATCGCCATCAACATTGGGAAAGCCTCGGCTCCACGAACCTCGCCGACGATTACCCGATCAGGATCCATTCGCAGCGCCATGCGAGTTAGATCTGCAAGCGTGACTTCGCCTTGACCTTCGACGTTCGCAGGTCGTGCCTGCAACGCGTCATGATCTGGATGGAGATGCTCGAAATGATCTAAACCGAGTTCATAAGCGTCTTCAATCGTGACAAGTCGCTCAGATGGGGGTATCTCGTTGATCAGCGCACGTAAAAGAGTTGTTTTGCCCGATCCAGTTCCGCCTGCGATGACAATGTTGCGCCTTGCACGCACTGCGGCGGTAAGAAACTCTTGCAAATCGGCAGTGAGCATTCCTCGCATCCTTAATTCGTTGAGACTCGAAATCTCAAAACGATGTCGCCGAATCACAAGACTTGGCCGCATTGAAACTTCCATCGTCGCAAAGAGTCGCGAGCCGTCTGGAAGTTGCATATTTAGTTCTGGCGTCCCCGCGTCAAAGCGCCGCTCTTGGCGAGACAGGCGGGTTGCGGCGCGTCGGACAAGTTCGACGAGTTCGTCATCCGTTTCGACTATCGGCTCGCGCATCTCACGCACTCCGTTACGCATCTTGACCCACACAGGCGCATTCCCACGCACATGGATATCGCTGATTTCGTCATCTTCGAGCAGCGGTTGAAGTCGCCCGAGACCAAGTACCTGAGCGATCGCCGCCGAAGTAATTGCGGCCTCATCAAATACAGTTAACAATGAACGACCTTCTGATCTGCGTGCGGCCGATAGCCGTAAAAGTTCTGCATGCACGGCGATCCGAGCAAAGTTGTGCTCTTCGTCGTTTGTCGGGTCAGCAATATTCCGTGCCCGACGCTCAAGGCGCTCATCCGCGAGAACATCACCAAGTCGTGAAGCAATGGCGTTTACTAGTTGACGATCAATAATTGATCGGGGTGGTATCTCGAGGAGTGTCATCATCGACCAGGATCCTTACCAGTTCCTGTCCCAGCGCTTTGGCCAGTACTTTTACTAGCGACACTGGCAACTCGTGCCAGATGTACTTCGCCAGCACCTGCAAGAGCCAGCGATAAATCGAGCGAACTGCGAAATGTAATCAACGCAACATCCCTATTGGCAGCTGGTTGTACAAGCGACCAGACGATGACAACTTCATCGAACATTGTTGGCTCATACGATTCGCTCAATGCGATATCTGGCACGGTCACGACCCGAACATTGTCACCAACGGCAAGATCTGACGGATAATTTCCTACATTTACTGCGGCGCTTACTAACGCTTCGCCAGACTGAAGTTCGTCGGTTTGACTCATCATCGCTATCGTTAGTGGTGCCAAAGCCTTGACATCAATAAGCATTGTCTGACCAATCAGCGCGGCTGCCTCATCGCCGGCGACGAACGACGCTGCAAAAGACAACGGAACTTCAAGCGCAATTAAGTCTTGCGCACTGATTTGATTACCTCGATCAAGGTTGCGAGCACTACCAACAACCACGACCACCGAATCACCCGAACGAGATAACAAGATTGCACCGAGTGCGCCACCACACATCAACACAAGGCCAATTGCTAGTTCAGGTATTCGCCAACGACGCCGCGACGCACCGTTCTGGTCTGGCGAATCCACACGTTCTTGAATCGCACGTGCGCGAGTTCTCGTAAGGTTTTCGATCACAGCCCGTTCCGCCACGGTTGACCCTTTCTTGTTCCCCAAAATGTTTGAATTTCTGGGGATTATGTGTAAGCGAGATCAGTTGAACGGAGTTTGCGATGACGCGCCAAACTGTGCTCAGAATATTTATTAACTTTCTCGAATTACAACGTTCTAATTACACCCGTGCAACTCTGGTGGGACTGAGATGGTTACGCGGGTTCAATCTCTCCAAGCGGAAGCACCACGCGATTAAATAATGCGACGAAAATATTGACTACTGCAGCAATGAGCAGCGCGTTACCGACGCCGAATACAGAGGCCACTGCGCCCCAGGCGAACGTTCCAATTGCTACGCCAAGCCAGACCATCAACATCGCTAGCGATGTCCCACGACCGCGCAATAAATTGGGCAACTGTAGGGTGAAAGTAGAAAATAAAGTGTTCAGCATCGCCATCATGCTTGCTCCACAGATTAATAACGCTAAAAGTGCGACCCACATATTCGAGGTAGCGGCCAGTAATGCGGTGCCTCCCGACCAGACTGCAGCAGATAACAACACGATTATTTCTAAGCGTAATTTTGAGCGAATTCGAGGCAATCCCCACACAGCAACTACAGAACCGACTCCGAGAGCACCTGAAAGTAATCCGAATCCGCTTGCCGATACCTGCAAACTCTTACGTGCGACAACCGGCAGCACCGACGTGAGCGCAGATGTTGCGGCGAGCGCAATTGCTAGTCGAATCACGACATTGCGTAGTTGCCGTGAGCGAATCACATACTGAAGACCTTCTCGAATCACTTGATTGATTGCATCTGGTCGCATCACCTTGCTTCGTCCAGATTTGTTTTTCTGCACGACAATGACAATTCCAATGAACGAAATAGCATTCAGAGCAAAGACAGCGCCCGGGTTAGTTGCGGCAATAATCGCGCCAGCGAAGGCCGGTCCGATGGACTGAGCAATGTTGCGCGACACGGAATCCAAACCAATTGCCTGAGCCAAACGGTCGGTGCCAACCAGTTCAGGAGTAAGGGCCATGAATGCCGGCGCAGCAATGGTCAACGCAACCGACTCTAAAAACGTTCCAACAAGAAGTAACTCAATCGAAAGATTGTCGGTCCACTGCAAGATTGCCAGTGCCCCCGCCACCACAAGTGCAAACAACTGAGTTATGGCAATCAACTGACGGCGATCAATGATGTCGGCAAATGCCCCGGCATACAAAGCCAACAGAAAACCAGGTAATGCCCACGCCGTTTGCACGAGACCAACAAGCGTGGGTGAGTCCGAAAGCGTGGTCATTGTCCAACTTGCAGCCACGATGTGCATAAATGTGCCAATGTTGGAAACTAAGCCAGCAATCCACAGTGCTCGAAAAATCCGAATACGTAGCGGCGACCACGGACCATTCACCCGATCACACTAGAACCCGTCAATGAATAGTGGCGATGCGCGCTCAATTCCACACACCCCGTCCGTATCGGTCGAATATTGTCAAGGTACAATTTGTCAACCGAAAGAACTGAGAAGATGACGATTACAACTCAACCCCATGTGCTGCCGTCGGCCAATGACCTGTGCTGGTGTGGAAGCGGACGCAAATTCAAACGCTGTCACAAACCGCTTGAAGGTCGGGTGCAGGCTGGTGCAGGTAGTCCGCGACGCAATGTGCCGGCGCAAATTATAC
>JABMNW010000072.1 GCA_013204455.1 Acidimicrobiaceae bacterium | reverse complement strand
CATTTCGTTGAAGCGCAAGTTATTGAGTCACTCGGTGTCGACTTCATCGACGAAAGCGAAGTGCTTACCCCAGCCGACGAAACTCATCACATCGACAAGTTGAAGTTCACGGTTCCGTTCGTTTGTGGTGCGACGAATCTTGGCGAAGCACTTCGTCGAATTAGCGAAGGCGCTGCTTTAATTCGCTCAAAAGGCGAAGCTGGCACTGGCAACATCGTCGAGGCCGTGCGCCACCTTCGTTCGATCATTGGTGACATTCGTAAGATCACCCAAGCCGACTCAGCAGAGTTGTTCGAATGGGCCAAGCGCCTTCAGGCACCTCTGCCACTTGTGCAAGAAATTGCCGAGACTGGATGGTTGCAAGTCCCGCTGTTTTGTGCTGGTGGTATTGCGACGCCAAGTGATGCAGCACTAGTAATGCAACTTGGGGCACAAGCGGTTTTCGTCGGCTCAGGGATTTTTAAAAGCAACGATCCTGCTCCGCGTGCCAAAGCAATTGTCGAAGCGACAACGCACTTTCGTGACGCCGCGATAATTGCCAAAGTAAGCCGCAATCTTGGAACACCGATGGTTGGTATCGGCATGGACAAAATTGAAGAACGCTTCGCAGAGCGCGGCTGGTGAACGACTCGAGAGCCAAGCAACTTTGTGGTCGGTCTGTCGCGCATCAACGATTCTTTGACTGTTGGGGTGCTTGCTCTTCAAGGAGCATTTAGTCGCCACGAAGATGTTCTCCAACAAATTGGGGTATCAACGCGACAAGTTCGTACTCCGCAAGATTTAGATGCGGTCACGGCACTTGTCATGCCGGGCGGTGAGTCGACAACGATGTCGCAATTGCTTGAATCCTCCGAATTGTTCGAACCACTCGCCAAGCGTTTGAATGCTGGCATGCCAGTATTTGGGACATGTGCGGGAATGATTCTTTTGGCCAAACGAATAGTTGATGGTCGCGATGATCAACTACCCCTCGGTGCAATTGATATTGAGGTGCAACGAAATGCCTACGGGCGCCAAGTTGACAGTTTCGAAGCGGATATAAAAGTTGACACGCTTGAGGCGCCTTTTCATGCAGTATTTATTCGTGCGCCACGGATAGTTTCGCTTGGGTCTGGTGTCAAGGCCTTGGCATATTGTGACGATGATGTTGTGCTTGCACAACAGGACAATATTTTAGTGGCATCATTTCATCCGGAACTATCCAATGACACTCGACTACACGAATTATTTTTGAAGGAGGTTTAAGAAATGTCCGGACATTCCAAATGGGCGACCATCAAACACAAAAAAGCGGCGATCGACAAGGTGCGTGGCAAAACGTTTGCCAAGATGGCCAGACAATTAGAGGTTGCCGCCCGCGAAGGTGGTGGCGATGTCAGTGTTAATGCGAGCTTGCGCACTGTCGTGGCTAAAGCCAAAGCGGTGCAAATGACCAACGATGCAATTGATCGTGCAATCAAGCGCGGAATGGGAGAATCCAATGGAGAGGTTTACGAGTCTGTGACCTACGAAGCGTACGCACCAGGTGGGGTAGCGATTCTGATTGATATTCTTACCGACAATCGCAACCGCACCGCATCCGATGTGCGAATGATTTTTTCTAAACAAGGTGGTGCGATGGCCGCACCTGGTTCGGTTGGTTGGCAATTCTCGCGTAAAGGGATTTTGCTTGTTGCAAAAACTGCTACAGAAGATGATTTAATGACAGTCGGTCTGGAGCACGGGCTCGAAGATATATCTTCTGACGACGAGATGTGGCATGTGACTTGCGATCCGAGTCAGGTATGGAATCTAAAGGCATCACTTGAGGCAGCCAAGATGACTGTTAACTCAGCATCGACAACAATGATTTCATCCAACATCGTCGAAGTCACCAATCCGTCGGATGCCAAAGCGATTCTGCGCATCATGCACGAACTCGATGACAATGATGATGTGCAAGATGTCTTTGCAAACTTTGATATTTCTGACAGGCTGATGCACGAGGTCGGCTAGTTATTAGCTCTAGTTACTGGCTCAAAGCAGTCGCCAACGACCAGGCAGGCAACCACTAGGATCGAACCTATGTTCGCCCCCTCAGCCGAGCGTTGTGTGGTACCCAATTCAGTTGTGCCTGACTCGGTTGTATTAGGCATTGATCCAGGCCTCACGCGTTGTGGGTATGCGGTGCTTGAGGTGCGAGGTTTCACAGACATTTCTCTTGCGGCGATCGGAGTTCTGCGCACTAGTCCAGAAAATCATTTGCCTGACCGTCTGGCTGAGTTGAGCATCGAGATTGAAGCGTTGCTGGACGAATATCACCCGACCGTCGTGGTTGTTGAGCATATTTTTTTTCAATCCAATGTGAGAACTGCAATGAGTGTTGGCCAGGTCAGCGGGTTGGCGTTAAGCGCTGCATCACGTCGCGGTTGTCAGGTCGTGCAATACACACCGAATCAAGTAAAAGTGGCCGTTACTGGCTGGGGCTCGGCAGATAAGGCGCAAGTTCAACGAATGGTTAAGCAACGTCTTGGATTAAACACAATCCCTAAACCCGTCGATGCTGCCGATGCTGCGGCGATCGCATTGTGCCACGTTGCCTCGTATCGCCTCGCAGAAAAAGTCGCACAAAAAGTTGCACAAAAAGTTGCACAAAAATTAACTGTAGCGAATCGTGCGAAAAAGTCGCACTCAGGATGATCGGCTCATTGCGTGGAACCGTGCTTGAACGCACGAGTGATTCGACAGTATTAATTGAGACAAACGGCGTTGGTTACATTGTCCACGTCACACCTCGAGCGCTTGGCGAGTTAGAGCCAACCACGAGTGTATTTATTTATTTGCACCATCATGTTCGTGAAGAGGCACAAACGCTTTACGGGTTCTTGGATCGTGATGAGCGGCGCTGTTTCGAAATTCTCATCGCCACACACGGTGTTGGCCCAACGATGGCGATGACGATTCTCGCCACACACTCACCGCGTGCTTTGGTCGACATTGTTGCAGGCTCAGATATTCCGGCACTGACGCTTGTGTCGGGTGTTGGCAGAAAAACCGCAGAACGATTATTGATCGAATTGAAGAATCGATTGCAGATCAGTGTCCTGGATTCGAGTAACACACTCACGGGTCCGTCCACTGTTGGCGATGTGCGCGATGCACTATCTGGGTTGGGTTATTCGACTGATGAAATTCGCGATGTCCTGCGCGAGATGTCGGTCAGCAACGACTCTGAGACAATGTTGCGTGAAGCACTTAATATGTTGGGGGCGCGCCGTGCGTGAAGAATTTACTGATCCCGCGCTAACTACAGATCCAACCGACCATGACGATATTGGGTTGCGTCCACGAACGCTCAGCGATTTCGTTGGTCAACGAGAACTAAAAGAGCACCTTGGTATCGTTTTAGAGGCCGCACGAAAGCGAGAACAATCCGTAGATCATATTTTGTTGGCGGGTCCACCAGGACTGGGTAAGACAACCATGGCTGGCATCGTCGCTAGCGAAATGATGGCGAAAATTCACATCACATCTGGCCCAGCACTCGAGCGCGCTGGGGATCTCGCGTCAATACTTACAAAACTCGACACAAATGATGTGCTGTTCATCGATGAAATACATCGCCTTTCGCGACACGTTGAAGAGATTCTCTATCCAGCAATGGAAGATTTCCAGAT
>JABMNW010000071.1 GCA_013204455.1 Acidimicrobiaceae bacterium | reverse complement strand
GCACCAACTATTGCGCCGACTATTGCGCCGACTATTGCACCAACGAGTGTGCCCGCTCAAACTACGTTGCCGTAAATTGCAAACCACTGCGATATTGTGACTGCGATGAACTCAAAAATGAATATCGGCATATTCGGTGGCGCAGTTAACTCGGGGACAATCGACGACGTCGTGGCCGAGGCGAGATCAGCAGAGTCTGACGGCTTTGCAAGTTATTGGGCTCCAAATATTTTTGGTCATGATGCATTGACGGCTCTGGCAATCGTTGGTCGCGAAGTTCCGCGAATTGAGATCGGCACAAGTGTTGTCCCGACATACCCGCGACATCCAATGATGATTGCCCAGCAATCTCATTCGGTTAACGCCGTGTCAAATGGTCGTCTCTGTTTGGGTATTGGCCTGAGCCACAAAGTTGTGATCGAAGGCATGATGGGAATTTCGTTCGACAAACCAGTGCGTCATTTAAGAGAATATCTGTCGGTGCTTATGCCACTTGCTCGTGGCGAATCGGTAAAATTTGATGGCGAGGTTTACAAAACTTTTGGCGCATTAACGATTGCGGGTGCTTCGCCGTTTTCGGTTGTTGTGGCGGCACTTGGACCACAATTATTGCGCGTCACTGGTGCGCTCGCTGATGGAACTCTTACTTGGTGCACTGGTCCAGAGACATTAAAGACACTTACCGTGCCAACAATCAACGCAGCGGCAAAACAAGCGGGTCGCCCTGTGCCACGTGTAATTGCCGCATTACCAGTTTGCGTGACCAATGACAGCGCGGCGGCCAAAGAGCGTGTGGCAAAAGTTTTCGCGATGTACGGGCAACTGCCAAGTTACCGAGCGATGCTTGACCACGAAGGAGCTGCAGGACCAGCCGATATTGCCATCGTTGGTTCGGCGTCCGAGGTTGCACAACGAGTGGCAGATCTCGCCGGCATCGGTGTTACAGATTTTGCCGCAGTTGAGGTTGGCGCTAACCCTGACGAAAACGCTGCAACACGTGCGGCGATGAAGTCACTGCTTTAATTTTTTAGTTTTAGCAATCTCGCGTGTGGCACGTCGACTTGCAGCGCGCGCCGAGGCTTGCGCCGCAGTTACTATCGCGTGATGCACGCGGCACAACACTTCTAAACCACCTATTCCTTTGACGTCTGGATCTAAATGATGATGACAACCTGGTCCATATCCGCCACCATCTCGAGCGGCAAGATGATTAACTTCGCAATCGCGTCGTTTGGCGGTGCAACCAGGTCGCACACAGCGATATTTCGCCCGCCGTTTGGCGGCCGAACGAGCAAATCTCCAAATGTGATTGCGTTGCCATGCACGCGCGCATTTATCAGAGCACCAAGTCCGACGACGCGTCGTCTCAATTAACTTGTTGCAACATTGGCAATGTCCTGGTTCACCAGTCCAAGCACCCAGCGGACACGAGATGCGCTCTTCGACGAGCGTCACTATTTGCGAATTTGCACCGGTGTGCCAAGTGTCGTGGCCTTAACAATTTCGAAAAAATCGTTGCCCTTGTCGTCGATCACAATAAAAGCTGGAAAGTCTTTGACTTCGATTTTCCAGATACTTTCCATACCGAGTTCTTCGTATTCAAGCACTTCAACTTTTGTGATGCAATCTTGTGCCAGTCGAGCAGCGGGGCCACCAATCGATCCGAGATAAAAGCCGCCATTTATTTTACAAGCCTCGGTTACTTGTGCCGAGCGATTGCCCTTGGCAAGCATCACCAAACTTCCGCCTGCGCTTTGAAATTCGGCGACATACGAATCCATGCGACCAGCCGTAGTCGGACCGAATGATCCAGAAATAAAACCGGCCGGAGTTTTTGCTGGTCCTGCGTAATAGACGCAGTACTGCTTCATGTAATCAGGCAGACCTTTGCCGGCGTCAAGTCGCTCTTTGAGTTTTGCGTGTGCTAAATCCCGTGCGACAACCATCGGCCCCGAGAGCATGATTCGAGTTTTCACCGGGTATTTTGAGAGCGTTGCGCGGATCTCGCTCATTGGACGAGTTAGATCAATGTTGATTATTTCGTCAGATAAGAGTTCGTCAGTCACCTCTGGCAAAAAACGCGCTGGGTCACTTTCAAGTTGCTCGATGAAGATACCGTCTTTGGTGATTTTGCCAAGTGCTTGGCGATCGGCACTGCACGACACAGCCATCGCCACTGGGCAACTTGCACCATGTCGCGGCAAGCGGATGACGCGCACATCGTGGCAGAAATATTTGCCTCCAAACTGGGCACCAATTCCTGTTTGTTGAGCAAGTTTTAGAACTTTGGCTTCGAGGTCGAGATCACGAAATGCATGACCCGTGCGTGAACCTTTTGTCGGCAACGAATCAAGATATTTTGTACTTGCAAGTTTGGCTACTTCAACGCAATATTCGGCTGATGTTCCACCAATCACAACCACAAGGTGATATGGCGGACATGCTGACGTGCCGAGTGTTTGCATTTTGTCGAACAACCATGGCAGAAGCACCTTTTCATTCAACAACGCTTTAGTTTCTTGAAATAAGTGACTCTTATTGGCCGATCCGCCGCCTTTGGCAATAAATAAAAACTTAAACTCATCGCCATCTGTCGCAGAAATTTTAATTTCCGCTGGCAGGTTTGTATTTGTATTTATCTCTTCATACATTGTCAGTGGCGCGAGTTGGCTGTAGCGCAGGTTTGATGTTTGAAATGTGTTGTAGATGCCACGGGCAATTGCTTCTTCGTCGCCACCACCAGTAAATACGAACTGTCCTTTCGATGCCTTGACAATTGCCGTGCCGGTGTCTTGACACATTGGTAATACTCCACCAGCGGCGATACTCGCGTTCTTCAGCAAGTCAAGCGCGACGAATCGATCGTTGGCGCTGGCTTGTGGGTCTTTAAGAATCTCGGCAAGTTGCTGCAAGTGTGCGGGGCGTAACAAATGTGCGATGTCGCGCATCGCGTGCTCGGTAAGCAATGTGATTGCACCTGGATCTACGCAAAGAAATGTACCCAGTTCGTTTGTAACGGTTGATAGGCCTTCGCTAGAAATTTTGCGGTATGTAGTTGTGTCCGGTCCGAGTGGTAATAACGGTGAATTAACAAACGGTTCTGGTTGCGCAACTGCCACACCTACAGGTTACGCACTGCATTCACTTAGACGAGGGCGGGTGAACCTTTGAACGTATCTGGGTCACCTGGCGCGGGAATTAGTGGCTTACTCCACGAGACCGCAGTGGCAATGTGATCAGCGACATTGCGCCATGCTTGAGCGTTCCAGCCTTGCGCGCTTGCGGGAATACTGCCATCAATTCGAATATAAACAAACGCGGGAATTTCACTGAGACCAAGTTGTTTTACAAATGCGCGCAACGGATCGCAAAACACAAGAAACTCATCGGCGTATGGTCCAAGAAATATTCGCGCCTCATCTGGTGTTGCGGTGATGACGATATTTGTGCGCACAGACGCATCGATAAATTGGCGCAAGATGCGCACTGCGGTTGGCAAAATCCACGCACTTTCGTTCGTGTATGGATCGAGCACGATGCTCGCAAGATGAAATGTTGTTAACCATTCTCCAAGCGCACGGGCGTCGCCATTAAGGGGCTGTAACTGGGTATCGAGGGAAGGGTTCGTAATCACAAGAAACGACCGTAGCAAGTTTCCAGTGTTATTTTTGAAATACACCCGACTGAGCCACCTGGAATATCTGGCTTGGGCCCGTGGGACAGATCCCATAACGGTTGTACGCGAGACGGTGATTGCACTTGGTGGCTTGCGTCACGAGACCCGGCGGGATAATGCTGGCGTTGCAGACGATCAAAGTGCTGAGTCTAAAATTGAACAATGGAAAAATTCGTTGGTCCACGAATCGGAATTGTTATCGATTGCAACGACATCGAGCAGATGACAAATTTTTGGAAAGACGCGTTGCGGTATGTTCAGCGTGGCGATGCAGGGCATTATCGCTCAATCTCGTCACCAAATAACGATGAGCCTCGGATCATCATGCAGCGCGTCCCTGAGACACGCGGCGAGAAAAATCGTTTACACATCGACATTCATGTTGACGACATCGAGGCAGAGGCCACACGTATCTGTGCACTTGGAGCGACCCGCCTTGACGCGGCCCCAATCGAAGAGGTGGGAAGCCGTTGGATAAGAATGCTTGACCCAGAACACAATGAATTCTGCATCGTTGAAGAGAGGGGTTAATAAACTCGGTTGAGTCGCCCAGAGTGTTGGAAGTGCTTTAGTCTTAGATTCATGTCTTCACGCTCACGAGATTTGCCCCGCCGTTCGTGTTTGTCGATTCCGGGATCATCAGAAAAAATGATGGGCAAAGGCCCTGGTATCCCAGCCGACATGGTTTTCTTGGATCTCGAAGATGCCGTAGCGCCGAAAGAGAAAGAAGCCTCTCGTGCAAGAGTTGCGACTGCAATTCGCACACAAGACTGGGGTGACAAAGTTCTTTGTGTTCGTGTCAATGACTGGAGTACGAAGTGGACGGCGTTCGACATCATCGAAGTTGTCGCTGGCGCCGGTGCTCGTCTAGATGAGATCATGTTGCCAAAAGTTGAGTCGGCGGCGCAAATTGTGGCAACCGATATGCTGTTGCGCCAAGTTGAAATTGCAAACGGTTTACCAATTGGTCATATCGGCATCGAAGCACAAATTGAAACTGCACGTGGGTTGATAAATGTCGAAGAAATTTGTGCCGCCAGTTCGCGATTAGAGACGATAATTTTTGGTCCAGCAGATTTTGCCGCGAGTATGGAAATGCCAGTGCTAACTGGTGGGGTGCAGATCGCCGAATATCCAGGCGATCACTTCCATTATGTGTTTTCAAAGATATTGATCGCTGGTCGCGCAAATAGTTTGCAAGTAATCGATGGCCCGTACTTGTACATACGCGATCCCGATGGTTTTAGAAATTATTGTCAGCGCACACGAACACTCGGATATGACGGCAAGTGGGCGTTACACCCCGACCAAGTGAGCATCTTGAATGAAGTGTTCTCGCCAACTCAAGAACAGTTTGATCGTGCATCGGCAATTTTGGATGCCTACTCAAATGCGACCGAAAGCGAGGGAAAAGGTGCCGTGATGTTTGGTGACGAAATGATCGATGAAGCAAGTCGCAAGATGGCGCTCAAATTCATCTCGCGCGGCGAGCGTGCCGGTTTGCGCCGCACACCAAGAATCCTGATCCACGAACGCGAGATAGTTCAAAAGTGACAAAGCGTTTTGATGCCGTACTATTTGACGCCGGTGGAATTTTTGTTATTCCTGATCCATTGATGACTGGCATGGTGCTTGAGCCGTTCGGTGGAACAACGAATCTGTCAACTTTGGTGCGGTCGCACTATGCGGGAGTGGCAGCGATGGATGTTGCGAGCAAGGAACAAGATGCAACTTCGATTGAACGAATTTCTTGGAGTTCTTATCGCCAGGCTTATGCGCGACAAGCAGGCGTGCCCGACGCACAGGTAGTTGCTGCGGCCGGAGCCTTGCTTAAGGTATTTTCAGCATTTTTATGGCGGTTCCCGTTGCACGAATCCGTTGCAGGCTTATGGCGCCTGCACTTACTTGGCACACGAATGGGCATTGTGTCAAATGCCAGTGGTCAGATCGAGCGAACTCTGGCTAATGAAAATATTTGCCAGGTGGGCGAGGGGTCTGGAGTGCCAGTGCTAATTATCACTGATTCTCATGTTGTCGGTGTTGCTAAACCAGAACCAGAAGTTTTTGCCGCGGCAATTGATGCGATGGATGTGTCACGCGAGCGAATTGCATATGTTGGTGACTCGTATGTCAATGATGTCTGTGGCGCGCGAAACGCTGGGCTCGTGCCGTTATTGCTCGACCCTTATGGGTTTCACGAAGGTGCAGACTGTGAAAGAATTACGAGCGTACACGAAATCATCGACTTCGTAAACTAGGGCATTAATTTGCTAGTCAATTAACTAGCTTTTGCGTTCTCGACCAAGCGTCGAGCAATAACTTTCAGACACAAAGTTTCATCTGCGCCTTCAAAGATGCTCAATACCCGTGCATCAACAAAAAGACGACTGACTGAATACTCTTCGGCGTAACCGTAACCACCGTGAATTTGCATCGCTTCGCGCGTTACCCACTCGGCCGCTTTGCAAGAGTAGGCCTTGACCATGCTCGCTTCCATCGCACCTTCGCCTTTGCTCATCAGTTTGGCAACTACATAACTGAACTGCCGCGCACCTTGAATAATTACCGCCATGCGTCCAAGTTTTACTTGGATCAATTGGTATTCGCCGATCGGTTTATCAAATGTTTTACGATTCTGCGCATAATCGCAGGCCGCCTCGTAAGCGGCTTGCATTACTCCGATCGCGCGCGCAGCAGTTTGTAGACGACCGTTTTCGAAACCTTCCATTTGGTAATAAAAGCCCTTGCCGAGCCCAGCCTGTTCACCAATTAGATGATCTGCTGGCACCCACCAGTTTTCGAGCGCGATTTCGTACGAGTGCATGCCGCGGTATCCAATCGTGTCGATCGGCCGACCTTCCATCCGCCCGCCATTTGGCTGAGTGAAGATAAATCCATGCGCCTCACCGCGCGGTTTTGGCACGATCAAAACACTCAAACCTTTGTGAGTCTTAGTGCGATCTGGGTCGGTGCGCGCGAGCAACATCAAGACATCGGCTCGGGCCGCAAATGTGCACCAAGTTTTGACACCGTTAATTAGGTATCCGTCATTGCCGTCGTTTTGCGCGGCAACCGCCGTCGTCTTGATAGATGCGACGTCACTGCCATAGTCGGGCTCTGTGACTGCAACGGCAACCATTACTTCTGCGGTGGCAATTTTTGGCAGCCATTGATGTTTCTGTGCTTCAGTGCCACCCTTAACCAGGGCACGCGTGAGTATTTCTGGTCGCGTAATTAATGATCCGCCAATTCCGAGCGACGCGCGGGAGAGTTCTTCGGTGGCAATGCAACTCGCAATGTATTCAGAGTTGCCTCCTTCGCTGTAGCCACCGTATTCGCTTGGAATTGATAAACCGAAGGCGCCAAGATCCGCGAGGCCAGCGATTATTTCTTCTGGAACATCGGTATTTTTGCGGTGGACGTGTTCTGCATGTGGTGCGATTACTTTGTCGGCGAAACTTCGAAAGGTGTCCTGCACCATTTCGTATTCACCACTTAAATGTCGTGGTCCAGGTTGGTAAGCGAGTGAGGCTAGTAATTGAGGATCACGATATTTTTGTACAAAATCGTGTGATTCGGCAAGTGCTGATGGATCGACTCCCCAAAGTTGTTCGCGACCGATCAATCGTGAAACCAAATCGTGGATCATGTCGGCGACCAAAGCACAAGCAAGGTCCGATTCGATCTCACCGTTGGCACCATAATCAAGCATTGAGCGCGCAGTTTCAACCGCGGCACTCGCATGTGCGAGATCGTATGCAAGCACTTGCTGATTATCTGGACCACCTGTGGCTGTGAGCGTGCGCACACCCTTGCCGATTATTGCGTCAGAAAGTTCGATTGCGCGTGCTGCGAGTGTGAGATCTGCGACTGCCACAGTCTCAAACGCTACTTAGATGTATTGATATCGGCATTACCAGGCCGTAATATAGCCAGATGAACGTCGCCTCCCAGCGACGCAGTCAAAGTGGACTGCGTTCAACTTTACGTTGGGCGAGATGGGCTGTTTTTGCACTAGTGATCTGGTTATTCGTGTTGCCGATCGTGCCTGGATTTGGAGAGGCAATCAGCAAATTGTCGGAAGTTAGCCCATCTTGGTTATTTTTGGGAATTGCGCTCGAATTTCTTGCGTTGTTCTGTTATTCGATGTTGACCCACGTTGCGCTTGGTGAGGACGCCGACAAGTTAAGTATCCCTACGCTATTTAGAATTCAACTTTCGACTCGGGCGCTTGGCAGTCTTGTGCCTGGTGGGTCGGCAGCAAGTAGCGCACTCGGTTACCGCTTGCTCACGCTGGCGGGAGTAAATGGTCGAGATGCGGGATTCGCACTCGCCACGGCTGGCATCGGATCAGCAGTGGTACTAAATTTTATTTTGTGGGTCGGGCTAATTGTTTCGATTCCAGTTCGAGGTGTTAACGCTTATTACGGAACCGCAGCAATATTCGGGGTGATCATCATGCTGATTGCGGGTGGCATCGTGGTCGGTCTAGTGGATCGTCAAGGGCGTGCCGAACGAGCAATGCGATGGGTTGCAGGTCGTTTTGGGTTTAATCAAGATCGTGCCGGAGAAGTTGCAGTGCATCTTGGAGATCGACTGCGTGGGTTGGCCGCCGAACCAGGTTTGCTCGGTCGAGTGCTGACCTGGTCATTGTTGAACTGGGTGCTCGATATTGCTGCATTGTTTGTGTTTATACGTGCATTCGGTGGATCGGTAAGCATCGATGGTTTGATAATTGCATTTGGTCTTGCCAATATTTTTGCATCGATTCCAATAACTCCAGGTGGACTCGGAATCGTTGAAGGTATTTATATTCCGACGCTGATTGGATTTGGACTTTCAACAACTACTGCGACAGTAAGTGTGTTGAGTTATCGACTTGTGCAATTTTGGCTGCCAATACTTGTCGGGGGAGTGTGCTATTTAAGTTTGCGCTTTGGACGATTTGCTCTCGAGAAGGGGAACGAGTTGAAGTCGCTGCAACGATATGCGGTTGCAGGAAACGTGAGTCGCACCAGTCGTATCGAATGGGCAGAACGCAATGCTACGACCGACCGCACCAGGGAAATTCCGCTACCGAAGTATGACCCGCGCTATGGTCTTGCTGATACTGATGAGATTCCTGTTGTCCGAGAGGCCCGTGACGAACGGCGCCGAAGGAATTAGCGTGTAACACGTGACAATTCACGAGAGACCATTTGGCAGATGCCTAGAAGATTTTGTTGTCGGCGATGTGTATCGACATTGGCCAGGTAAAACAATTACCGAGGCTGATGATCATTTGTTTTGCATGATCACGATGAATCATCATCCACTACATACGAACGACTGGTTCGCTCAACAGAGTGTGCAAGGTCGCAATGTCGTTGTTGGCAATCTTGTCTATTCGCTTGTGCTTGGCATGAGTGTGCCTGACGTCAGTGGCTCGGCGATCGCCAACCTTGAAGTAGAAACTTTGCAACACAAGCATCCAACATTTCATGGTGACACAATCCATGCAGAGACACGAGTGTTAGATGTTAAACCGTCGACGTCAAAACCAGATCGTGGTGTGGTCACTGTCGAGACGAAAGGATTTAACCAAGCAGGCAAAGAAGTTTGCTATTTTCGCCGTCGAGTGATGGTTTGGCAACGAGATCATGCCCCGACGCGTTCGCGTCCATACGACCAAGACGATGCCTGGGATAGTTAGTTAACCGGGTAGCAAGTTAATTAACTATTAGTAATGCTGGCGACGATCGCGTCGTAGGCGCTGTCGGCAAGCGCACGCATTTCGTCGTCAGTTCGATCTTGAATTGGGTGCGGCACGAAAACACCTTGCACAGTTGGGAAGCCAAGTGCGATCGCTTGAGATTCAGCAGCCTGGACAAACACATCTGAAGCGACGAACATCGCCGGAATACCGCGAGTTTCTAAATCCACGATGTCGTGCACACTGCACGACGTACAACTGCCTCAATC
>JABMNW010000070.1 GCA_013204455.1 Acidimicrobiaceae bacterium | reverse complement strand
TGTTTGGTTTTGATTTGTTTAGCAAGCCAAGCATGAAATGATTCTGCATATTGGTCAGTTGCCCAGGCTGGTGACAAATGTAACTGTTTGTTTAGGATCAGACCACGTTCATTCACCTCGCGGTCGAGATGAATTGCAAGTTGTGAAATTCGTGCCAGCGGAGTCGCCGCGCAGAACAGTCGCACCGAACCATTTCGCAATACCGCATGACCGGCAATACCAAGATCGCGGTCGAGCCAACTATTTAGTAACGGACTGCCATAAATTTCGACTTGTAATGTTTGCCAACCGAATCGACTCTCGTCTGGTTGTGGTTTGAGCTTTAAGCAAGGTGAGTCCGTATGTGCGCCGATGATCCGGAATCCATCTTGGATATCTTGTGAGCCAGTTCGCCACGCAACAAGCGATCCAGCACGGGTAATAAAACCACTAATATTTTTGCTTTGAATTGTTTTTTGATTGGTGCAATCAGTAAATCCATTCGTCAAAAGTTGCTTAGATAAATATTCAACAACATGCCGCGAAGTCGGTGAAGCGTCTAGTTGCCTGCACAAACTTGAAATCAATTTATTGCTCATGGTTTAATGTTCGATAGAGAAATATCCTGACCAAAGAACGAACAGGATGTTGTCTGGATACTTGCGATGTTGGCTTCAATCTTTGCCGCGCAGATCGACAAAGCGTCTCGCTGGGTAAACGAAAAGTAGGCGAGTCCTCCAAAGATCGCCAAGAGCAAGATTTTTGAGACGATCGAGTTGATGAACTTCAATACCAGCAATAAGCCCAGAACACTGGCGCCAAGTGTGCCGAGTCCGATATTTTTTGCCGTTTCAGAGTCAAGGGAGAATATATCCATAGCATCTAGTGTGGCAGGACAATGAGCGATCAACCAGTACACCTATCGGCAAGCGGCCCACCAGAAACGGTGCTCCCACAAATAGCACCGGAACTTCGAGCACGGTTTACAGTGGCACTTTCTGCGCCAGATTCTGGTCGTCGTGCTGCGGTATGCAAAGTTGTTGCCGACAATCCAACATTTCTAGAAGGCTGGGCGAATATCGGTGATTTGAGCGAGCCCGGAATCGATGCATATATGGCATACCGAGTTGGTTACCACCGCGGACTCGACACATTACGCGCGAACTCGTGGCGAGGGTCAGGGTATGTGCGATGGGCTCACGAAACCAATCGCGGGTTCTTGCGTTGCTTAGCAGGTCTTGCAAAACAGTCTCGATTAATTGGCGAGACTAGCGAGGCGGTTCGTTGCGAGCAATTTCTTATTCAATTGGATCCAACTGGTGATGCTGCTCGTTCATTAGACATGTGACTAAAAATGTAAGTGATTCTGTCACCGCAGCAATTTTTGCTGGTGGAGATAGTTTGCGTTTTGGTTCTCCAAAAGCGAATGCGATCATTGACGGCGAAGAATTTGTGGTGCACATTGCTCGAGCCGTGCGCAGTAGCGGCATCGAACGAGTCTTGATGATTGGCGGATCTCGGTTAGACGCCGCTCGATGGAATCTTGAGTTCGTTGCCGACGAAACTTCAGGCGCTGGACCATTTGCCGCATTGTTGTCTGCCTTGCACGCATGTTCAACACGACTATTGCTGACACTGCCTTGCGATGTTCCATGGATCGACAGTGAGACGTGTATTGCGTTGAGTGATGTCAGTCCAGATTTTGATGTTCGTGTGGCTAGTACTAGCACACCACAGTGGTTGTGTAGCGCTTGGACAAAAGATTCTCTGACACACTTAGAACAGTCATTTGCATCAGGTGAGCGGGCAATCCATCGAGCGATACTCGGGCTAAGAGTCGAATATCTGCAGTTGGCTCAAGACCGCTTAAGAAATATCAATACGCCAAACGATCTAAAACTCTAGGCAAAATGTTATCAACAAGCACCAACTAGCCTGAGTGCATGACGATAAAAGAGATCTCCGTTGCCGAACTAGGAAATTTTATTCAGCAAGGTGTTCGCGTAGTTGACGTCCGGGAGACCGACGAGTATCAATCGGGACATGTTCCGGGTGCTATTCATGTCGCTCTATCATCGATTCCGGAACATATTTCAGAGTTTCAATTTGATGTGCCTGTATACCTCGTGTGTCGAAGTGGTGGTCGCAGTATGCAAGCCTGTGAATTTCTCCATGACGCTGGCATCACCAATGTCGTCAATGTCGCGGGCGGCACCATGGGTTGGATTACAAGTGGTAACGATGTTGTGATGGGGGATCACCCAGGGTGACCTACCGCTGGGTTGAAGACGAACTCGCTTTGAACGAAGTGATAGATGAAATTCTCACGGCTCCTCGTTACGCAATCGACACCGAATTCCACCGCGAAAAGACTTATTATCCAAAACTCGCGCTCGTTCAGTTGAAGTGGGGATCCAAAACTGTCCTGGTCGACCCACTCGCGGTTGATCCACGTGGTCTTGGTCGACTATTTGCAAGCGATGTTTTGGCGGTATTTCACGCTGCACAACAAGATCTCGAGGTGTTACGTCATGCTTCTTTAAGTGCTCCGCAACAAATTTTTGATTGCCAAATTGCTGCGGGATTTTTAGGCTATTCAACGCCCTCTCTGGCCACGCTCGTGCAGTCATTCAAAAAAATTTCACTTTCGAAGGGTGATCGCCTGACAGATTGGCTGCGTCGCCCGCTCACTGATCAACAGTGCGCTTACGCCGCAGATGATGTTGCGCATTTATTGGATCTTCATGACGTGTTGATGCTCCAACTCGGCGAACTTGGGCGCACGGTTTGGGTTGATGACGCTTGCGCTGACCTCGTTGCCCGGCCAAGCGGACCAGGCGAAACCAATATGGCTTGGTTGAAACTAAAAGAGTCCCGCTCTTTGAAGGGCCCTGCTCGGGGTGTGGCCCAGGCGGTTGGGCAGTGGCGCGAAGAACGGGCGATGCGTAGTGACTCTCCACCGCGAAGAGTCATGTCAGATATGGCCCTACTAGGGATTTCTCAGCGCATACCAAAAAATATTGAGGAACTCGCTACGACGCGAGGTGTGGATGATCGCCATCTTTCGTCAGAATTTTGTAAAGAGATAATGGCAGCGATTCGCCTCGGAGCACAGAGTACGGTCGAGCTACCTACTCATGATCTAGATGATGTTGAGAAATGGGCACGCCCAGCGCTGACACTAATGACGGCCTGGATTGGTGAACTCGCTCGCCGCCATCGGATTGATGCATCGTTGCTGGCCACGCGCAGTGATATCACGTCATTTCTTCGAAAGGCCCCCGATGCCCGATTGAATACAAGTTGGCGAGCAACCCTGGTCGGAGATGATTTAAATCGAATCCTCAGCGGAACGGTTGGTTTAAGTGTCGCCGCCGACGGACATCTCAAACTCATTGAGGCAGACCGAGTCTGATTCCGTCGTTTGAGGCCGATTAGTTGATAGCCTGATGTGCAATGTCTAACCACTAGGCGGTGACCAAAAC
>JABMNW010000069.1 GCA_013204455.1 Acidimicrobiaceae bacterium | reverse complement strand
GTCATATGTAAGCGCGTGGCATCAGTTACACGGACAAGAAGATCCGCTCATCGTTCACGGTCGATATTTAGACTCCTTCGCCGAACATAACTCACAAATTCTTATCAGGAGCAGAACGCTATTCACGCACGGATCAACTCAACGAATGCCGTTCAATTCGTTAATTCGCAAATAGTTTGAGTACTTAAATCAGCTAAATGATCACAGCTTTCGCATAGCCAGTCATCTGCTCCTCGTAACCTTCATTACCAAATCGTGGCGAACAAACAACATCTGTAATGCCTCCCAGCATCCTGCATTGCTCAATGTACGAACGATCAGTCTCCCAGCTTTCTTGTGTACGACCTTCGTTTCGCCGCCCAACAACCACTCGCATGTCACTCAGATTTCGACCACAGTCAATGAGTTTCTTTTCGTATACATCTAATATTTTTTCTAGATCAGAAATATCCAAATCATAAACAATGAGACCATTTCCATGTTCGGCTGCGCGATGAATACCCCGAATTGAGTTACCGCCAATAAGTAGTGGTGGATGAGGAGTTTGGACTGGCTTTGGGTATGCAAGAAGTGGACCAAATGAAACCGTTTTGCTCGCGTACTCGCTCACTTCTGTGGTCCACAGCGATTTCATAGCACCGAGATAATCATCCATCCGATCTCCGCGACCCTCAAATGGAACCCCACACGCTTCGTATTCTTCTCGTGCCCAACCGACACCAACACCCAAGTCAAATCTTCCACTTGTGAGATGGTCTACGGTCGCGATTTCCCTTGCGAACACCACTGGATTTCGTTGCGGCAAAATTGAAATAAACGTCCCGAATCGAAGCTTCGTTGTTACTGCTGCCGCCGCAACGGCGATCATCGGTCCATCCATGATGCCCCGCACACCAGGATTACCTTTTTCTTGACGAGTTTGATGTACTTCCCGGGCACCAACGTCCCCGTATGGATATTTCGACTTATAGCTCTGAAAGAAAACGACGTGCTCGGGAAGCCACAATTCGTCAAAACCTAATTTCTCGATCAGTCGCGCGGCGCTTTGCAAAAATGGAAGATCTCTACCTCGTTCGCCGAAGAAAACCTCACTGACACCGACCCTTATTCGTTTAGACGGGTTTCGAGAATTTTCTGAAGCTTGATAATTCCGCATCCATTCGAGTTCCCCACCGCTCATTATTCCTCAATTCTCTGTTGAAATTTCAGAAACAATTGCCGCTTTATCTACCCAAGGTATGCGGTGTTCAGCGCGTCATTGTTCATCAGTTCGTCTGGGACGCCTTCGGCAACGACCACCCCCTGATGCAACACATACATATAGTCAGAAACTGCAGAAGCAAGCATTACGTCTTGCTCAACAAGCAGCATCGGTATTCCTTCATTATTGATTTGAATCAATGACTCAAAAACTTTGTCGACAACTATTGGGGCTAAACCCATCGATGGCTCATCGAGAAGTAAGAAGTCGGGATTTGTCACTAAGGCTCTGCCAATTGCAAGCATCTGCTGTTCTCCACCCGATAGTGATCCCGCCAACTGAGATTTTCTCTCAAACAGTCGTGGAAAGAGATCAAACACCCAGGTCATCATCTCGTCGTATTTGCTTCGTCCAGCAGACTTACTAAGTTCAAGATTTTCTTTGACGGTTAGTGGCGCGATGACACAACGACCTTCCGGAACCAGTGCAAGACCGCGTTGTGTAATTTGATAGGGCGCTGAACCGGTAAGTTCTACATTGCCTATTGATACAGATCCGCTCGAGGCACTGATAAGGCCACATGCCGTGTTAAGCAACGTTGACTTACCGGCACCGTTGCGCCCGACCACCGAAACGATCTGCCCGGAATGCACGACGAGCGACACGCCATGAAGCGCCTTAATTGAGCCGTAGCCGGCCTCCAACTTTTCAATTCGTAAATCGCTTGTCGCTAAGTTGTGGATTTCAGACACGGTTTCTTCCCGATCGCAATCGATGTAAACGTTCGGCGCCAGAGGCTCCCAAATATGCTTCGCGCACAATCGGGAGATCTAGGGTCTCGCCTGGAAGACCTTCAGCAATTTTTTGACCGAAGTTCATGACCGCTATGCGATCACAAAACTGACGCACAAAGGCAATGTTGTGTTCAACAACCAAAATAGAAAGACCATCTTTTTGCAATAATGTGAGCAATGCTCCAATTTCTGCTGACTCAATTGCGTTCATTCCAGCAGTCGGTTCGTCAAGCAAAAG
>JABMNW010000068.1 GCA_013204455.1 Acidimicrobiaceae bacterium | reverse complement strand
GTCTAAACTAAGTCTTTACAATGGACACGCCGTACGCAATTGATGGCGAACTGCCTGAGATAAAGGATCCGTTACTCGTTGTAATGTTGTCGGGCTGGATCGACACAAGTTCGGCCGCGGCAAATGCGATGGATGCAATTGCTCAGGCTTCGAGTGCAACTAAGTTTTTGACTTTCGACGCCGACACATTCGTGGACTTTCGTGCCCGACGCCCAACAATGGAACTGCGCGACGGGGTCAACACGAAACTCGTTTGGTCAACTCCAGAGATTGCACTGGGCCACGACATCAATGGTAAAGATATTTTGTTTTTGACGGGTCCAGAGCCAGATATGAAATGGAATTTCTTTTCTAAAACGATCGCCGATTTGAGTGTCAAGTTTGGAGTGAGACGGATGATCGGAATTGGTGCATATCCGTTCGCCACACCACACACTCGCGCGGTTTATATTTCTTGTACGAGTCCAGATAAAGATCTTGTTGCTGGTTTGCCATACATCAAGAGTTCCGTAGATGTGCCAGCCGGTATGGCCGCGGCACTCGAGCACGCCTTATACAATCGAAAGATTCCTGCCCTCGGGTTGTGGGCACGAGTGCCGCATTATGTTGCGTCAATGCCATACCCCGCCGCATCCGCGGCCCTGCTTTCCGCGCTTTGCGACTCTGGCGGAATCTCGATTGACATATCCGAGATGCGCGAGCAAGCCACACTGCAACGCGAGCGATTAGATCAATTGATCGGCGGCAACGCCGACCACTCACAGATGTTGACGCAGCTCGAACAGAGTTTTGATGAGCTACTTGCCAATGGCACGACCGAAATTAATTTTGGCGGACCAATACCTAGTGGCGACGAAATTGCCGCCGAATTCGAAAAGTATCTCCGCGAGCGCTAACTGGTGCGTGCAAGGCCGTGTAGCCAAGATTGCACGTTGACACCCAGGGCATTGACGTCATAGCCACCTTCCTGCAACACAACTGTCGGCAACCCAAGTGCACCCACCAGTGCGCCACATCGGTCGTAACCATCTGTCGTTAGCGACAAATCACAAATTGGATCTGTAATGAAGGTGTCAAGGCCAAGCGAAACAATCAACAACGATGGTGCAAACTTTTTAATGCTCTCGACGGCTCGCTCCAAAGATTGGAGGTAAGCATCATCCTGAGTTCGTGCAGCGAGTGGAAGATTTAGTGTCGAACCCAATCCCTTACTTGAGCCAGTTTCTTCGGCGTATCCCGTGAAGTACGGATACGCACGTGTTGGATCGCCATGCAACGAGACGAATTGCACATCATCGCGTTCGTAAAAAATTTGTTGTGTGCCATTGCCGTGGTGATAGTCAACATCCAGCACGGTTACTTTGCTGCCGGTCGTGCTAGCCACATGATGTGCCGCAATCGCGGCGTTGTTAAAGAAACAATATCCTCCGTACAGATCGGTAGTCGCGTGGTGACCTGGTGGCCGGCATAAGCCATAACTTGATTTCGCGCCGTCTAACACAATTTGTGTTGCGGTCAACGCCACGTCAACAGCGCCCCGTGCGGCCTCGTAAGTTCCGTCAGTCAACGGTGTCGTCGTTTCAAAACACCACCAGCCCAATTTGCCGTTGACGGACGCTGGCTCTTGTCCTGTGCCCATACGCTCACGTAAATTTGACTTAAAAAATATGTCGGGAACAACTTCGCGCGACTGTTTTATATCGCGCTGATAATCAGCCCATGCAGTGGATAAAAACCTAACTAACCCGGGGTTATGCACTTTGGTAATCGGATCAATTCCCCATGCTGTTGGAGCAACAATATCGAATGTCGAATCGCTGGCGAGCGTTTCACGAATCTTTTCGGCGCGACCCGAATGTTCAAACGGTGAATGGGCCGAACTTCGCTCGATCTCGACTTCTGGATTGTGCAGCAAGTGCGCGGGCGTGTAGACGACTTTCATTTTAAGATAGCCATTTCACAAGTTACGTAAAGTCCGGAGCCGCGCGAAGAGATCGTTTGAGTTCTGCCATACCAGAAGTTGTGGCGATCGTCTCGATTGCGTCCCAAAGTTTTACCGCTTCTGTACCGCGTGGCGATTTCGAGATGACTGGTCCAAAAAAACTGCCCTCGTTAATTGCCCCAGGATGAAACGTAAGTATTGGTGTGCCAACATCTTTTCCGGTGCGCGACAGGGCCATATCTGTTTCATAGCGAATTATTGGCGTGTGAGTCTCATCATCGAAGGCATCGGCCCAAGCAATCGGCAACGAGTGACGTTCTAACACCGAACTTAAAAACGCATGTGGATCAGTATCAAAGTTCTCGCGGTTTTTTTCGACATGCACAGTGGTGCCAATTGCTGTGTAGAACTTGTCAACGCCATCGTTGCCTGCCAAAGCACGTGCCACGCTCGCAACTCGCAACGCCGCCAAATTCGCTTTGTGCATAAGTTGGTAGCGTTCACTACCTTCCGCATAACCGCGGTCATCATTGACCATCGCTAACGAAATAAACTTCCAAGACACTTCGTAGTTGCGTTGTTTGCGAACTTCACTCACCCAACGCGAAGTTATCCATGCCCAAGGGCAACCAGGATCAAAGAAAAAATCGAGGTCAACCATTACTAGATGCTAGACGCGCTCGATCTCTTTAAGTTCGTACGTTTCGATTATGTCGCCAGGTTTAAGGTCTTGAAAATCAGTCAGGCTCAAGCCACATTCGAAGCCTTCGCGGACTTCACGAACATCGTCCTTAAATCGACGCAGAGTATTGATATTGCCCTTCCAGATGATCGTGCCTTCGCGCAAAAAGCGCACCTTGGAACCACGCGTAATAACCCCGGATGTAACGGAGCAACCGGCAACGGCGCCAACTTTTGGTGCACGGAAAATTTCTCGTACTTCGGCTTCGCCAGTAACGACCTCTTCAAATTCCGGAGCGAGCATACCCTTCATCGCTTTTTCGACATCCTCGAGAAGTTTGTAAATAATTTCGTAGGTTCGAATCTCTACGTTTTCTTTTTCGGCAAGTTCGCGAATCCTACGATCTGGACGCACATTGAATCCGATCAAAGTTGCATTCGTCGCCGCTGCCAGCGAAATATCGTTTTCGGTAATTGTGCCGACACCACGATGCACGAAGGCTGCGCGAACATCATCACGTTCGAGTTTTCGTAAACTTTCGGTCACCGCTTCGAGCGAACCGTGCACATCTGCTTTAACAATCACATTGAGTGTGGCAACTTCACCCGCCTGAATTTGAGTAAAGATGTCTTCCAACTTCACACCACGTTGCACACGTGCGTCACCGCGTTGGTTCATTGCGCGATATCTCTGCTCACGAGCGCCAGCAACGGTTCGCGCCGTACGCTCGTCTGGCGCTACACGGAATTCTTCGCCAGCGCCAGGGACTGCCGACAGACCAAGCACTCGAACCGGTGTTGATGGGCCGACTTCTTTGACTTGTTCGCCACGATCGTTAATTAATGCGCGTACTTTGCCCCACGCTGCTCCAGCAACAATCGGATCGCCAACTTTTAGAGTGCCTTTGTCGACCAACACCGTTGCCACTGGTCCGCGACCGATATCTAGTTGTGCTTCGAGCACCACACCCTTGGCGCGGCCCGTCGGGTTGGCAGTTAATTCTTCGACTTCGGCAACGACATTAAGTTGCTCAAGCAAGTCGTCTACGCCTAATCCACTTTGTGCAGACATTTCGACGACAATCGTGTCACCACCCCATGCTTCTGGGGTTAGTTGTTGTTCGGCAAGGCCAGCTAGTACGCGTTGTACGTCAGCATTGGCTTTATCAATCTTGTTGATTGCCACGACAATCGGTACTTCAGCCACGCGTGCATGATTGATTGCTTCAATTGTTTGGGGCATCACACCATCGTCTGCGGCTACAACCAATACAACTATGTCGGTGACGCCTGCACCACGTGCGCGCATCTTGGTAAATGCAGCGTGACCCGGTGTATCAATGAAAGTAATCCACTTGCCGTCCTTGGCAACTTGATACGCGCCAATGTGCTGAGTTATTCCACCGGCTTCGCCTGCGACAACATTGGCATTGCGAATGCGATCAAGAAGTGTGGTCTTGCCATGATCAACATGACCCATGATCGTGATAATTGGTGGTCGCGTAACTTGTGTTTCTGGATCATCATCGTCAGAGTCATCGAACATTGCTTGCAGTTCGAGTTCTTCTTGTTGGCCTGGATCGACGAGCAAAATCTCGGCACCACATTCGAGCGCGAAGAGTTCCATCTGCTCGTCGACTAACGTCATTGTGGCAGTAACCATTTCGCCGTGCTCGAGCAAGAAGCGAACCATATCTGCCGCGGTGCGATTTAATTTTGGTGCAAACTCTTGTGATGATCCACCACGTTCAATAACGATGATGCCTTCTGGCACTGGTGCTGCACTTGGTGTGTAACTAGTTGGTGTTTGCGGAAGTTGTTCTTCAAATTCTTGGCGACGACGAGCGCGAGTCTTTTTGCGCGGCGTACGACGTTGTCCCCCGGCAGGACCTCGACCAGGGCCCGGACGACCGCCAGGACCGGTTGGACTACTGCGACCAAGCGCGGTTCCGCGTCCACCTACTGGTGCACCCGGGCGACCGCCAGGTGCACGACTAGGAGCGCCACGGTCTGGAGAAGTACGTGGACCACCAGAACCAACCGGACCTCGTCCAAGTTGCGACGCAGGTATGCGTCCGGTGCGAGCGTTTGTCGAAGGACTGCTACTGCGAGTTATTGGCCGACCCATTGGTGGACGAGTAACGCCACCTTCTGGACGACGCACACTCGGCGGCGGCGGAATCGGACGACTTGATCCTGGCGGTGGCGGAATTGGACGCGCGCCCGCTGGACGAGCCGGTTGCGTTGCACTAGCCGGTTGCGTTGAACTAGTCGGCTGCGTTGCGCTAGTCGGCTGCGTTGAACTAGTTGAACTAGCGGGTTCTGTGCGTGCGGCAGGTGCTAGCGGCGTAACGGGCACAATCGCTGGGCGAACAGGTTCTGGTTGAAGAGGTTGAATCTGACGAACTGGCTGCGCTGGCGGTGCTGCCTGCGTTGACGAAGAGATAGGCGCAACCACTGGACGATGTGGTTGCGCCGATGAGAAAACACGGCTTACAACATGATCGCTCTCGCTCGGCGCAACTGTAGTTTCGACAGGTGAAGCATCAACTTGGCTAACAGTTAGTTCTGCATTTTCGGATTCACTGATCTTACTGTCGACTTTCAATGCCACAACTTTTTTCGCCGCCGTTTTCGAACCCGCAACTTTGGAACTGGCAACTTTTTTCGCCGCCGTTTTCGAACCGGGAACTTTTGCACTGGCAACCTTTTTCACGGAAGTTTTTTTAACCGCCGTTGCACCGGACTCTTCGGGTTGTGCATCACGAATTAAACCTTCACGTTCGGCACGACTACGAATACGATCGGCTTGTGCTTCGATAATCGTCGAAGATGGACCTTTTACACCAATGCCCAGTTTTCCGCAGAGGTCAGTGACCTCGGCGTTAGACATTCCGAGTTCTTTGGCGATCTCATGAACGCGTTTGGCTTTGGCCAAGGTATTTAGCCTTTCAATTCTTGGACTGGCTGGTTAGCTAGTCTGGTAGACATTCCGGTAGCTAGTTCACTAGTTTGTTCGGCCCACTGCTCCTGGCTAACGATTGATCCGTCCACGGCGTGCCATTCCATTGCACCCGATTCTTGATTCGTCTTCCATTCACCTTCGGCATATGCCGATTCGGCAGCGGCAACGACAGCACGGCGTGGTGCGCCAGGGCCTTCTGCGGCGGCTTCGGTTTCGCTCTTGATGTCAATACGAACACCAGTTAGTCGCGCGGCGAGTGTGGCGTTAACGCCCATTTTGCCAATCGCTAGCGATAACTGGAAGTCGGGTACGATCACGTCGGCTTGTGTACCATCTTCACTCAAGCGCACTTCGGTAACTTTGGCTGGTGACATCGCTTTGGCGATGAAGTCGCGCTTGTCCTCGCTAAACGGAATGATGTCAACTTTTTCTCCACGCAGTTCGTTGACGACCATGCGCACGCGTCCACCACGCGCGCCAACGCATGCACCGACTGGGTCAATCGCTTTATCGTTAGACCAAACGGCTATTTTCGTGCGTTGCCCTGGCTCGCGAGCGCATGATTTGATCTCGACGACGATTCCGGTGTTACAGGCGCATCCTCAAGTTGCAGCCGCATTAGTTTCAACAACAGCAAAACTTCCAGATGTCAGCGGTTTTCGATTCTTAGCACCCGGGAAGGACGAAGTGGTTGATAGTTCCGACATCCCGCTCAATGAAACGATCGAAGACGTTTGTACTGGTGATTTAGCTACCAGAG
>JABMNW010000067.1 GCA_013204455.1 Acidimicrobiaceae bacterium | reverse complement strand
GTCGTCGTAGTAGTAGTAGTTGATGAGTCGGGCGAGCAATTTTTGTTCCCGTCCTTATTGTTGTCCGTGTCCTTGTTTCCGTCCTTGTTGTTGCCCTTACACTTCTCGTCGTCCTTGCTGTCCTTGTCATCCCTGTCGCTTGGTACAGCTTTGTAGGTGTAACCATCAGACGCGGTGATATTTGCACCCAAGTCAGTGATCGTCAAGGCCTGAACCGATTGCACAACTGCGAGTGACACCACCACCGAGATCACGCCTGTAAGCCCAAACCGTCGGGCCCGACGCAAACTTGGTTTCAAGTTCACGCTCCTATCGTATGAATACTGAGGTCTCATGAACCTCTCGGGAACCGCTCATCTACCTCACAATATGTGGAAATGGCTTGTGTGGCCGCCCTTAATAGTGTAAGTACATCTCAACGGGGTGTACTTATCTGATAGCCGAGCCCGCGATGTGTGGTGATGAGTCGAGCAGGTGCGCCGGCGCGAACAAGTTTGGTGCGCAAACGTGAAATCGTTACTTCGATTACATGATCATCGCCATACCATTCGCCCCACACTTCGCGCAACAACTCCACTTTGCTAATGATGTGACCTTCACGAGCGGCAAGTGTGGTTAGCACATCGTATTCGGTTTTTGTTAGCTCGATCTGTTGACCGCCGACTGTTACCACTTGTGCGCTGGCATTGATCTCAACATTGGCGATAAGTTTGGGTCCCGATGTTGTACGCGCACCACGAGTCAACAATGTTCGCACTCTGGCAATCAACACATGTGGGCCAAACGGTTTAGTCACATAATCGTCGGCGCCCGCGGTGAACCCGATGATCTGGTCCGCATCGGAAGATGCCGCAGTAAGAAACAGAATTGGTGCAGTACTGAATACGCGCAATCGGCGGCACACCTCCGGACCTTTCATACCCGGCAAATCGACATCAAGAATTATCAGATCAGGAGGTCGCGCCCGAGCCATCTGCTCTGCACGCTCACCAGTCGACGCCACCGAAATGCTGTGTCCCTCACCATGCAACAACTCGCGCACCAGATCAATCAGATCCGGATCGTCATCAACAATCAGAATATGACGAGCCAACATCACTTCGCTTCGCCACTAACCGACAGAGCAAACACATCGGCAAGCGCATACAACTCACCGGAAAGACCACCCACAAGATCATCGCGAACACGAGCCAACAGATCGGCCGCACCCCGCGAACCATCAATCAGCCCATATGAACCGCAGGTGCCGATAATGCGATGTAGTTCGCGTTCGATCTTTTCTAAATCCAAGTTGTCGGCAAGTTCATGAAGAATTGCGACGGTACGCCCAGCTAGATCCGACCGCCGACGCTCAATGAACTCATCGACACTGTCCACTGTGGCAACACTATCTAATTCGAACTAGGGCGCCAGATATGAAAACAGACGAATCCGAGGGATATCCGGAAATTTAGTCAAATTTTACCTACACGAGTGAACTTATATGTCTAACGCCACAACTCAACCGTAGGTTTCATCACTCATAGAGAACGGAGAACTGATCTAGGTACTATGTCTCTGATCAATTATTTGAACACATTACTCCGATCCGCGGGGCCGATGATCGCGATTTATAAGAAAGTAGTAGCAGATATGCCTAAGGAGAAAGACGCGATAAAAGTCGTAATCCTTGAGGACGATGACCTTCTTCGTGAACTGCTCGGCGAGTGGTTAGGCAGTCAGTCAGACATCACGGTTATCGACCAGTTTGCAACCGCAATCGCATTTGCGAGTGCCACGGAAGGTTCGGTGAAGGATGCCGACATCCTGATCATTGATGTCGTGCTTCCCGATGGCGATGGGGTCGAGACTGCATTGGCGTCGATGCAACAAAATGGAACATCGCCCGGGCTCATCGTCGTTTCAGGTCAGGCCAACGTTCATCTTTTTGAACGCCTTTCAAATCAAATGGAAGGTGGCTGGGCGTTTCTCCTAAAGAATTCCAACGGACTCGCCAACTTACGTCAAGCGATTGCAGCGGTTCGCAGTGGATTTGTAATGGTTGACCCACAACTCAAGCGACTCTCCGCCAATGAAAGCAACGAATTTGCGCTCACAGACCAAGAAACATCAATGATGCAGTTAGTGGCTGAAGGTAAAGCAAATGCGGTGATTGCTCACGAAGTATTCGCATCAGAAAAGACAGTAGAAAGAGTACTCGGCCACGTCTATCAAAAGTACGGACTTGTTGGCACGTCGAAGACAGAAAATCCTCGGGTTAAAGCCACACTTATTTTCCGCGGATTAGCAAAATAAGTAATCCTTCGCTTTCGGATTGAGTAACAATCGGCATGGATTCTGCTTGTGATTAGTTCTATGTGCGTAGTGTAAATTATGAGACGGATGTCGCTAGATTTTCGCTATCAATATTTATTATGAGGCATTAGTGTCATATTGAGGAGGTGAACGTCGTTCGTAAGTTTCTCAACAACAGAAACGACACACCAATATGAAACGTAAATCACTGGACATCATCTTTAGCGCTGGCGGTATCGCCATCGCAATACTTCTCATAATATTTGGGTTCGTGTTTAAGGCGAATGCCGATTTTGCCGACTCGTATGTCACCGATCAACTGACCGCGCAGAAAATTACCTTCACCCCGGCAGAATTCCTTTCTGACGAGGAAAAGCAATTCACGTGCCTCATCGAGTATGCGGGCACTGCCCTAGACAGTGGAAAAAAGGCTGAGTGCTACGCCAATGATTACATTGCGTTCCACGTGAAAAACATTGCTGGTGGCGAAACCTACGCCACATTGGGTGCAGTGCAGAGAACGGCAACAAAAGCAGTGGCCGATGCCGAGGCTGCAAGTGCGACCAACTTGGATGCGCTCAAAGCCGACCTGGCCAAGATCAACGGACAACGCGACACCGTGTTCAAGGGCGAAACATTGCGGGGCCTGTTGCTGACTTCCTATGGGTTTAGCATCTTCGGTGAGAAGGCCGGTCTGGCAGCAATGCTCGCCTTCATCGGCGCAGCCGTGATGGCAATTGC
>JABMNW010000066.1 GCA_013204455.1 Acidimicrobiaceae bacterium | reverse complement strand
CTTGAACTTGACTTCCTTCATCGTTATCTGCACCGTTTTTTTGCGGGACTCTTTCAGTCTTTGCGCTTCTTCGTAGCGGAACTTTCCGTAGTCCATGATTCGACATACAGGTGGTTCGGCTAACGGAGCAACCTCAACAAGGTCTAAATCAACCTTGCGAGATCTCTCAAGTGCATCTTCGATACTGACGACTCCGACTTGTGATCCATCAGCATCGACGAGTCGAACCTGTTTGGCTCGAATTCTCTCGTTGTACCGTGGCTCATTAGTTGGCGGTGCTATGACTGTTCACTCCTTGACAAGCGGCTGGCCTCCTCTTATATAGGGTTAATAGATACGTGTTAATAGATACGTGTTAATAAATACGCTATTTAAGAATACGAGTTTGCCGAGACACAAGAGTCGAGGCTAGCGGTGGCTTAGCCACTCGCTTCAGCTCGACCCAAGCGCACTCATTGGCAAAGTTCAAATTCTTGAACAACGCAAAACATGGTGGCTAGGTGGGAAAACAAGTTTTCCACTTTTGCTGCCGCACTCAAAACGATAAAAACTATCGCTTCGATTACGAAGGCATAATGGTAGCGCAAATGGACGATAACACCACCCCAGAACAAGCAGAAGCTTTGGCCCAGGCTCGTGCTCGCCTAGCCGAAACGCCAGCACAAGTCGTCGTGGCCAACCATGTCGTGGGTCTCTATGAGTTGGCGGCGATCCACTTGGGTGCCAATCCTCCCCGTTTGGACGAAGCGCGGCTGGCGATCGACGCATTGGCGGCAATCGTTGACTCTCTTGGTGATCGCCTCGGTGCGGACCATTCGACCTTCAAAGACGCACTTTCCAACATTCGTATTGTGTTTGTTAAATTGACTAGCGAAACTAACTAGATAAACACAGTTCCGGAGTTAATTCTGGCGCCGTTCAGCCAGTCGTCAATCCTCATCGGAGATTTTCCTTCAGGCTGGACCTCGATTAGCGAGATCGACCCTGAGCCAGTTGCAACGAAGCACTGACTAGCACTAATAATCGAGATTGAGCCGGGTGTCTTTGCTACAAATTCACTAATTGAAACTTGATCGACTAATTCGGCGCGCGTGATTTTAATCCGCTTGCCTGCAAGCGTCGTGTAGGCGCCTCCGACTCTTACTAAACGATGGATATCTTTGGCCGACTTAGTCCAATCAATTCGCAGTTCTTGCGCCGAAATCTTTCTCGCGTATGACACTTCGCCAATCTGCTGTGAGCCCACTCCGCATCCATTGACAACGGCGCTAACCAACAACGGCATTGATTCGACTAGAAGTTTGCTGCGCAGTGAATCAAGTGTGTCGTCATCGTAAATAGGAATTTCGCTGCGCGCATAAACCTCTCCTTGATCCAGACCTTCAACAACTCGCATAATGCACACACCGGTGCGTTCGTCACCAGCCAGCAGTGCACGCTCGACTGGTGCCGCTCCGCGCCAACGGGGCAGCAAAGAAAAATGCACATTGATCATCGGCACAACACTTAAAATATTCATCGGTATCAGCGCACCATACGCCACAACAACACCGAGTAAGTCGTGCGTGCCGGCAAACGAGACGAGATCATCAAGTGACTCACTGACGCGGATTCCAAGTTCTTGTGCCGCAAGTTTCACTGGACTCGGCGAGGTCGTTGATCCTCTTGCGCGACGAACATCTGGACGAGTAATTACTAATTGCACATTGCAACCGGCTTTGACTAGCGCCCGAAGCGGCGGTACTGCAATCTCAGGTGTACCCAGATAGACCACACGAGTTGCGCCAGCAACTGGCAAAGGCGCCAACGTCGTCACGAGAGTTTCAAATGTGTCGTTTCGCTACTCTCCGGTTCTTCTTCGCGACGTCGATACTCGCTGAGTGCCAACTTGCGTTGATCGGGCGTCATCCGTTCAAACATCAGCACCCCTTGCAAATGGTCGATCTCGTGTTGAAACAGTCTCGCCATCAACTCGTCTGCTTCGATCTCAATTGTGTTGCCATCCAGATTCGTACCGCGCACCAAAACAAGTTTTGGGCGCGCGATTTCTACCGACAAACCAGGAATCGATAAGCAACCCTCGTCGTAGACCCACTCACCGCTTGACTCAACAATCGTTGGATTTATCAACACAAACGGATCGTCGTCAAGATCATAAACGAACAGCTGTTTTTGTACGCCAATTTGTGTCGCTGCTAGTCCCAGGCCAGGCGCTTGATACATGATCTCAAACATCTCGTCGACGAGTTTGACTATCTTGCCGTCGATGTTCGTGATTTGCGCCGCACAAACCTTGAGCGCAGGATCACCAAATGTGCGAATGTTATAAGCCACTCGTATCAGGCTAACTGAATATATGGGAGCGATATTTGTGTGTGTGACACTTATGCGCGCGACATTTATACACGTGGGGGATCAACATGAATCGATAATCGAGATTTTGCCGGTCGATTTGTAGTCAGCAATATCTCACTTAGTTCTTGCCAACTTTGCGCACGGACCAGACCGTGCGTTGCATCTTTAACAACTGTCTGCACAAGTAACGACGAGCCAAGCGATTCTAAAAATGCTTGCGTGCCTGCGCCGGTAACTTCTGCCAAAGCACCGAACGGTGGAAACTTAAGTAGACGGCGCCGTAACTGCTCGCTTGCAGAATATGCATCTAGGTTTCCAGTGCTTAGGCCGGTTAATAATTCGTTATCTGGTGTATGGGTTTGAATCAGGATTCGCGGGTCTTTGGTTGAACTACCGACGAGCCGTGCCGCATGAACAATGAGCGTCGCAACAAGTTCGCTGGCGCGATACCTCGGGGCAAGTAGTTCGGCATCAATATCGAGAAACACAACCGTGTCTGCCGATTGCACACGGTGCAACACGGCTTCGGTACCAATGAATACATCCAAGCGTTGATTAACCTCCCTGGATCCAGGAGTTGAGTCAGCAGTAGTTCCGGATGTGACTTCCTCAACATCACGATTAGCGGCAGCCTGCAATTCCTCGCGAAGACGACTTACCCCAGGCTTTAGCAGAGCACAACTACTTGATCCACATGACTGGCAAACGACTGGTCGAGTAAGAGCACAACGTGGACACTCAAGAGTTGTGCGATCACGTTGCGTGACTGCGGCGTCGCATTGTTCGCATCGGAAAATTGTTCGGCACGAGCCACAGGCGATTAGTCGGGCCCGACCCTTGGTGTTGTACACACAGACAACACGGCGAGTCGTGTCGCGTAGTTCGCTAATTAACTCCGACGAGATTAGCGAAGTGCTCCACTTTTCGTCTTGGTTCCGATCCAAAATATCGATCTTGGGCCAGGAATATTGAGGCTGCGTCGCGGGCAGGTCAACAACGCGTGATCCTGCCCAATTTCGCGCAACTTGCGAAGGTGTCGGCGACAACAGCACACACAATGCTCCTGCTCGATGCGCTCGTTCGATTGCAACATCCCGAGCGTGCCAGGTTGGGCTGCGCTCTTCTTGCAATAGATCGTCGTGCTCATCCACAACAACGATCATCGACAACCGATTTACGGGCGCCCAAATAACACTGCGAGTTCCAACCACAAGATCAACTCCGCCAAGCGCACTCGCCCACTCTTGTGGCCAAAGAGCCACAGAAAAACCATTCGACTTGAGGGACGCCGCCAACAGGCGGGCTCGATGTTGCGTCGGGACAACCACAATTGTCTGGCGACCAGATGCGAGTGCACTAATCACGGGCGCCAAATCTTCTAAAGGTGAGACCGTGAGTAACCCACCACCAAGACGCATGATCTCGTCGGCGATCGGCAAAGAATATTTTAAGTTATGCGACGAGTATCGCGCAATTGGAACTTTTGAAATTAACGTCTTCGCCGCTGATGCAGAGATAAATGAACGCAGGCGCCCAACCCATCGTTTGGATGCCCACTGAGCAAGATCAATTATTTCTTGGTTCGGACCAAGACCTAACACTTTAAGCACAGCGCGTAATTTACTAATCGCTAGACCGACGCTCGGCTCACCAATATCAACCACCCAACCAGCGACATTGCGACCATGCAACGGAACACGAACACGCATGCCGAGATGCAAACTATCTACCAACTCATCAGGAATTAAATAGTCGAACGTTTTGTCGACACCAGTTACATCGGGTACGACTCGCGCTACCCGTATTTGGGGCATCGCTTTGTTGATCAGAGTTTGACTGCTGCCTTGAACTCTTTGAGGCGCGATAATTGCTCCCATGTGAAGTCTGGGTGATTGCGTCCGAAGTGACCATATGCAGCAGTCTTTTGATAAATCGGTCGTTTGAGATCTAGATCGCGTACGATCGCTGCCGGTCGCAGATCGAAGACCTCACGCACTGCGGCTTCGATAAGCGACTCATCGACTTTGTTGGTCCCAAAAGTCTCAACGAAAATGCTTACGGGATGTGCCATACCAATGGCATAGGCAACTTGAAGTTCGCAACGGATGGCTGCGCCAGATGCAACAACATGCTTGGCTACCCAACGCGCCGCATAAGCCGCAGAGCGATCAACTTTTGATGGATCCTTACCGCTGAAGGCGCCGCCGCCGTGTCGACCCATACCGCCATAGGTATCGACGATTATTTTTCGACCAGTCAAACCTGTGTCGGCGTGCGGTCCACCTTTGACAAATTCTCCAGTCGGGTTGACATATACGGCGTAATCATCCTTGGCAAATTGTGCTGGGATAACGGGACGAATTACTTGCTCGATCAAATCGGGACGAATAACTGTATCGCGATTTATGCCATCAGCATGCTGAGTCGAAATTAGAACAGTACGTAAACGAACTGGTCGACCGTCCTCATAATCGAATGTAACTTGCGTCTTACCGTCTGGACGCAAATATGGAATCGCCCCCGACTTACGAACATCGGCCAATTTTTCTGCCATTCGATGCGCCAGCCAAATTGGCAGTGGCAATAAATCTTCGGTCTCGGTGCATGCGTAACCAAACATCATTCCTTGGTCACCTGCGCCCTGACTATTTAATTTGTCCTCGCCGCTCTTACCGGCGCGGATTTCTTCGCTGAAATTCACGCCTTGGGCGATGTTCGGACTCTGCTCGTCGATACTGACGATTACGCCACAAGTGTTGCCATCAAATCCGTAGAGGGCGTTGTCATATCCGATGCCTTTGATTACTTCG
>JABMNW010000065.1 GCA_013204455.1 Acidimicrobiaceae bacterium | reverse complement strand
TGACGATACGGAAGTCATTGTCATTGATGCGGCTCATGATTTTTCGGCAATTGTTGACGCGCTGAACGGTAGAAAATTGCGTGCAATTCTCCTCACCCATGGCCATAACGACCACATAAATGCAGCAATACCCTTGCGAAACGTTACTGATGCCCCGATATTTCTGCACCCAGCCGACCGGATGTTGTGGGATATGGTGTGGCCAAATAATTCACCGGACTACGACTCATTGCCGAATGACAAGATTTGCACTGGCGTACATCGTTTAGAACTTCTCCACACGCCTGGTCACTCTCCAGGATGCTGCTGCTTCTATGATGCTGACTCATCCGTGATTTTTAGCGGAGATACTTTATTTTGTGGCGGCCCCGGCGCAACAGGACGAAGTTTCAGCAGTGAGACCACCATTCTTATTTCGATTTACGAAGAGATACTTTCCTTACCAGATTCCACGATTGTCCACACTGGCCACGGTGATTCAACAACGATTGGCGCAGAACGAATTGGCATACTTGAGATGATCCACAGCAAAAAGATAGCGATTTAGCATTGCACAAATTAATTGGAGGACATTAATGAGTTGGTCAACGATGCCGATCTCGCGTAGGGGTCTCGTCGATACTGCAATCAACGGCGAGGGTTGTACGGATCCGGTAATCCTGAACCTGTGGTATCCGTTAGCGGCAATAGTCGAGTTACGACCTGATATCTCGTATCAAACAGTTCTGTTAGAAGTCGAGGTCGGCTTTGGGGTGACGGTAGATGGCGCACTGGTTGCTTGGCGACTGGATTGTGTTTTTATTCCAGCAGGAAAACCTTTACCTTCCAAAAATTTTACAGACAAGTTGCTAGTGAAATCGGCGTACGGTTATTTCTGGACAAGTCTGAGTTCACAACCCAAAGAGCTGTTTTCCATTCCAGAGACAGATGAACCAGATCGGCGCAACCTCAATGCTGGCTCTATCGGTGTTGCCACCTCAGCGCCGAGAGCCGTCGAAAACTTTCTAGATATGGGGCACTTCCCTTTCGTCCATGCCGGTGTATTGGGCGCCGAACCTCATACCGAAGTTGTCGACTACAACGTCGAAATCAAAGACGGCGAACTCGTTGCCACTGGATGCAAATTCCCTCAACCGCAAGCGGCTCCCGGCTCGGTCGGGGCGATTGTCACTGACTATATATATAGGGTTCCTAACCCATATTGCGTACTTCTGTATAAGACGGGAGCATTTGATGAAGCGCGTCTCGACGTAATCGGTCTGTTCATTCAACCGATGACTCAAGAAAGTATTCGTGCTCATGCGTTTTTATCCGTGCTTGACGAAGTCACTACTGATACAGAATTAAAGAGGTTTCAATTGGGTGTTTTTTCGCAAGATAAGCCGATACTTGAAAATCAGGTTCCGAAACGTCTGCCATTGTCAACTACTGCAGAAACACCGATTCGGGCCGATAAGTCTTCGATCACCTACCGTCGCTGGCTTTCGGACCTAGGCGTTACCTACGGCGTTATCTCAGCCAACTGAAAACATTTGTTCTATGACGACACAGGAACTCACCCAAAACGATCCACTAACTAATTGGTATCCGGTTGCCAATGCGGATGATCTTCCGTTTCGTCACACCTTTCACGGAAAGTTACTCGGACAAGAGATAGTAATTTGGCGAGCCGATGACGGAAACATAAACATCTGGGTTAACAGATGTCTCCATCGTGGAGTCAGACTCTCACGCGGACTCAACAATGGTGCCGAACTCCAGTGTCAATATCACGGATGGAGATACGCAAACCGCACGGGCGGTTGTACATATATACCAGCCCACCCTGTCGACTCTCCAGCCCAACATTTGTCGTGCGAGACATTCCCGGCGATTCAAAGTCATGGAATTATTTGGTCTGGAATAGCTCCTGAAGGAGCGCCGCCGATACTGTCATTTCTTGATGAACTAACTCCACTCAATTTAAGGAGCCTGCCAGTCAAGGCGCCAGCAGAACTTGTAAATGAACATATTGCCAAATACGTATTTCATCCAGATAATCAGACTGATCATGAGAAAACGTCTTCGGTCACTACGAAAACGTACGGCAACTACATTCAGATCACTGCCACAGTCGCCAATTCCACATCGAGTTTGGCGCTATTCGCACAACCTGTAGATGGGCAATCAACGATCATCCGCGGAGTGATCGGAGTGCCACACAACTCACAAAACTGGTTGGCAGTTCTTCGTTATCACAACAACCTGATGTGCAAACTGCGCGATGTTATTGAAGCCGACTTCGAACTTAAGTCCAAAATTTCAAATACATTTGCGGCAGTTTCGAACCCGCGATCGACTACCAGGAATATCGCTAACAACTCAGGATCTGTATCGTTTTTGAAAGTACGAGTTGCCCGCAAGTGGAGTACGGCGAAAGAT
>JABMNW010000064.1 GCA_013204455.1 Acidimicrobiaceae bacterium | reverse complement strand
TGGACTTTGCGACTCGACCCACTAACTCGCGAACTCACGGTTGGCTATCCCAGCGGCGAGTCACGCGCTGCGCTGCCCCACCGGGCACGACCAAGCCCATCCGAATTCGATGATCGCCCCGTTGAAAATTTGGGTGAAAATTTGTATGACATATCGTGATACAATGTCAGATGTGGCTGAAGCAGTATCCGTGCGACTCGATCACGAGACGATTCGAGCGCTGCGCAAGTTGCAGGCAACCGGGCTGAGTCAATCGGAAGCCATTCGGCGCGCCGTCATTGATTCAGCCAACGCACTAGGTCATGCACGGCGAATTGCAGCGGAAATGTCGGCACTCGAAGCCGACGAAAACGATCGTGCCGAGATGTTGCGCGTCGCCGAACTGATGGAGGCATTGCGTGAACCGCGGTGACATTTATGCGATCAAGATTCCAAAAGGTGTTGGTCACGAACAACATGGTCAACGTTTTGCAGTAATTCTTCAATCCGATGCGATGTTGCCACGTTCAGTTGTAGTTATTGCCCCAACGTCTACGCGGGCCAGGCCCGCGTCATTTCGACCTGAGATTTATCTTGCCAACTCGGTAACCCGTGTGCTTGTTGAGCAACTTGGAGCGGTCGATACCGACAGACTAGGTAAGCGTGTAGGACGAATCGATACTGAAGAACAATGGTCAATTGACGACGCTGTGATAACCGTTTTAGGACTGTCGTATAGCCGCTAAGTGTTAGAAAAGGCCGTGTCAAATAAAACGTGCCCAGATCTCGGTAAAGCCGCTACGGTTACATACGCACGACAAATACGGGAACCCTCACCTTTCTAACACGGTGAGGCAACTTGGTCGGGCGCTGGCAAATTAATTTCATCAACACCCATTGGAGGGTTATGTTGTCTGAGAGCTGGCGCGTACTGGAAACACCAACAAGCGAATTGATGCGCGATGCGCGGTCGATTCGCGATCAGGCTCATGGCAGTCGAGTCACCTATTCGCCAAAAGTTTTTATCCCTCTAACGATGTTGTGCCGCGATAAATGTGGTTATTGCACATTTGCTCAGCCACCTGCCCGACTAGAAAATCCATATCTTTCGGCGGAGCAAGTATTGACAATTGCCAAGCAAGGCGCTCGTGTGGGTTGCCATGAAGCGCTGTTCACACTCGGCGAACGCCCAGAGTTGCGTTACGAAGTTGCCCGTGATTGGTTGGCGACAAATGGCTTCGACAGCACCGTGCATTATCTGCACGACATGGCTGCACTCGTATTGAAAGAAACGGGGCTACTCCCTCATGCAAACGCTGGCGCGTTATATCGCGACGAACTTGCGATGCTTCGACCAGTTTCTGCTTCACAAGGGATGATGATCGAATCGTTACGCGGCGATCTTGACTGTCATAGAGGTGCACCGGACAAAGAGCCACAACGGCGCGTGGACACATTAAATTTCGCCGGCGAATTAAAAATTCCATTCACCACTGGCATTCTCGTTGGGATCGGCGAAACACGCCAAGATCGCATCTTCGCGCTCGAAGCGATCGCCAAATCACACGCTAGATACGGCCATGTGCAAGAAGTGATCGTGCAAAATTTTTTGCCAAAGCCATTGACTGGGATGCAGCACTCGCCTGCTTGTCCGCAGGACGAATACCTCTGGTCAATTGCGGCGGCGCGGGTGATTTTGCCTCCGGAGATTCATTTGCAGGCGCCACCAAATTTAAGTGACGACTTTGGCTTATTACTTGATGCTGGGATCGATGACTGGGGCGGTGTATCACCCGTTACCGCCGACCACGTAAATCCAGAGCGTCCATGGCCAGCACTCGAAAAATTACGCGACGCAACAGAACAACGCGGCAAAGTTCTTGCGCCTCGGCTAACTATTTATCCAGAGTTTGCAACCAATCCGACCGAATGGCTCGATAATGCATTGCATTTTGCAATTTTAGATCGCAGTGATGCCGAAGGTCTAGGACGAGATGACCCAGGTCAAGTCTGGCCAGAGAAAGTTACGGCTGCCGACGTCGTGCAAGACGGCGCCGAAGTAATTTTGGTCGGTCACCGCTCAACACAGTGGTATTCCGGGGCGAACAATCCTCCGCCGCTACTGATTGACAATCGCGAACACAGTCAGGCAAAGACGCAAAAAAATAGAACAGTCACTGGACCAGTCGGTGAAGTCTTGCGTGGTGTCGAACTTGGTCAGCGTGTCAACGAAGCCGAGATCGTCACGCTTTTTAGCGCACGTGGATCGGAAGTAAGAGCCGTTGCGGGTGTTGCCGATGCGCTGCGAAAGCAAGTCGTTGGTGATGTGGTTACGTGGGTGCACAACCGAAATATCAACTACACAAATGTCTGCACATTTAAATGTAAGTTCTGCGGCTTTTCTAAAGGTCCGTTAAGTCTTAACTTGCGTGGCACACCATATTTGTTGACTCTCGACGAGATTGCTGGGCGCGCGAGCGAAGCGTGGAACAGAGGCGCTACTGAAGTCACTCTCCAAGGCGGCATCCATCCAAATTTTGATGGTGACTATTACATCGATGTTGCTCGTGCGATAAAAGACGCCGTGCCGCAGATGCACCTGCACGGCTTCACCGCACTTGAAGTAACCGAAGGGGCGCGTCGTCTGGGCGAACCATTGCGCGAATATATTTTACGACTTAAAGATGCTGGCCTTGGCTCGTTGCCTGGTACCGCGGCAGAAATTTTGGACGACGACATCCGGGCGATTATTTGTTCTGACAAAATCAATACAGAAGAGTGGCTGGAGTGTCATCGCGTAGCGCATCAAGCAGGTTTGCGTTCCAACATCACAATCATGTTTGGATCCGTTGAACATCCGATCAGTTGGGCCAAGCACATCGTGCGTACACGCGCACTACAGGAAGAAACAGGTGGCTTCACCGAATTCGTCGGCTTGCCATTCGTGCACATGGCGTCCCCAATTTATTTACAACACAAATCGCGGCGCGGACCAACGTTTAGAGAAACCGTGCTGATGCATGCGATCGCGCGCATCGCATACCACGGGTTAATTGACAACATTCAGATTTCGTGGACAAAAATCGGCCACGCCGGTGCCACTCAGTTGCTACAGGCAGGTTGCAACGATATGGGTGGAACATTGATCAACGAAAATATTTCTCGTGCTGCAGGTGCTAGTCATGGGCAAGAAATGACCGAAGAATCATTTCGTGCAATCGTTGAACCTCTCGGACGCACATTGCGCCAACGCACAACGCTTTACGCCGCACCGACTTTGTTAGCGAATCGATAATAGCGTTAGCGATTCGATAAAGAGGTTACGAAAGGGCGCGAGTTTGCTCGACGTCGTGTTTGAGTTGCATTACTAGCGCATCGATATTTTCAAACTTTCTTTCACCACGCAAAAAGTGTGTGAATGTAACTTTTACAATTTCGTCATAGAGGTTGTCAGAAAAATCCAATAAATGTGCTTCAAGCATTGAGTGATCGGCATGGTCAAAAAACGTCGGTCGGCGGCCAAGATTGATCGCAGACACATGCGATGAACCATCTGCTCGAGTCAGTACGCCGGCGTAAACTCCATCTGCCGGAATGCAGATTTGATTTGGCACCTCGATATTCGCCGTTGGAAAACCAAGTTGTTGTCCGCGTCTATCTCCATGCACCACAACACCACGAACTTGGAACCCCCGACCAAGTAGTTGTGTCGCAAGTTCGACCTGTCCGCCGGCGAGTGCACGTCGAATTGCGGTACTGCTAACTGGCTCGTCTACTCCATCGCCACGGGCAATCAATTGAATTGGCATCACATCGAAATCGAATTCTGGACCCATCTCGCGTAATAACGCGACGTTGCCACCACGTCGATAGCCAAAGTGAAAATCCTCGCCGATAATCACTCGCTGGGCCGCCAAACCGTTGACTAGGACTCGCTTCACGAAATCTTTTGGCTCTTCACGGCTCGAAGCCTGATCAAATTTTACGATGCAGGTTGCATCCAAGCCAGTCGCTGCTAATAACTCGAGTTTTTGATCTAGATCCGTGAGCAACTTTGGTGCCGAACTTGGTCGCACAACGCTTGCTGGGTGTCGATCAAAAGTCACGACAACACTTCGAGCGTCAAGAATCTGTGCTTGCTGGCGAACTTGTTCGATCACGGCCTGATGACCGCGGTGCACGCCGTCATAGGCGCCGATCGTCACGACGGAGCGCCGGGATCGATCATCAGCACCGAAATTAAAAGTTAAATCATCAACAATGATCATTCGAACTCACGCTACTGCGTTGGCCATTACCACACTTGGTTTGGCGCGACCATCTGGAGTTGCTTCGTAAACCGCGAGCAATGAATTCTTCTCATCTACAAGCACCCACGGTGACGGCGTTGGCCATTGATCTAATACACGTCCGTTTTTAATCAACGTTATTGTCGCATCATCCACCACGACGCGACTCATCGAACGCACCGCGGTTAGCGGTGCGAGGACTTCAACCGCATCAAGCGGCGACGCTTGGTCTTGGGTATAAGTGCCGACTGCTGTTCGTCTTAAATTACGTAGATGCGCTGACCCGCCAAGTGCGCGGCCAATGTCATCGGCCAATGACCTTATATAGGTACCGGACGAACACCTCACTTCGATATTCACAACGCCAACTTCAGGCATCTCGAGAGCATTAAAATCGTAGATCGTCAGACTTCGTTCGGCACGCTCGACTTCGATTCCTTGTCGCGCCAATTCGTGCAAACGCTTGCCACCCACTTTGAGTGCCGAGACCATTGGCGGAACCTGCTTAATCTCGCCAACAAAATGTTCGGCGATAATCCTCCGGACTTCTTCGAGTGTTACGCCAGACATATCGTGAGTCGACGTGACTTCACCAGATGAATCAAGAGTTGAAGTAGCCGTGCCTAACACGATTTGCCCTGTATACGTTTTGTCAAGGCCGCTTAGAAATATCAATAAGCGTGTTACATAGCCAATGCCGACAAGCAACACTCCTGTTGCGTCTGGATCCAATGTGCCGGCGTGACCGATTCGTCGTTCACCTAGTTGTTTACGCAACACATTGATTACATCATGGCTCGTCATGCCCGAAGGCTTATCGACAATAACTAATCCGTGTCGAGTCGGTGGTCTTCGCCGAGCCACGCTGGTTACTCGCCTGGATTATCTAGTTTGTCGCCAAATAATTCCTGACGCCGCAATGCATCATTGCGCAATACTTCATCGATCCGCTGAGCGGCACGAATCGCATCGTCAGGGCGAAATTGCAACACTGGAGTTCGTCGTGCGCGTACCTGGTCTGCGATCACACTCTGCAGACGTTTGCGGTGATCATTGAGTGCTTCGAGAATTTGTTTATCCCCCGATTCGCCATGGATGGAGTCGTAGTAAACGATGCCACGGTTCATCTCAGAGTCGACATCAACAGAGGTGATGGTTAATAATCCAAGCCTTTCGTCATCGATTTTGGCTAGTTCTTCGGCGATGACTTCACGCAATGTCTCGCTCAATCGTGCGGTTCGTGCAAAGCGTCGGCGAGTCTCGGTTCGGGCTCGTGTCGGGCGTCGTCGTTGCTTAGCCATACTCCGTTTAGGATACGGAGGTCATGAGTACAACAACTGATTCAGCACAAAACGGTCGCGGCGGATCAATCCCCCCCTACCGATATTGCGCATCACTGGCATCACAAATTGAGGAAAAATGGCAGAATTATTGGGATCAAAATCACACATTTGATGCGCCAAACCCCGCTGGTCCACTTGCTGATATAGCCAAACTTGCTGGGCGGGAGAAGTTGTTCATACTTGACATGTTCGCGTATCCTTCGGGGGCTGGTCTGCACGTCGGTCACCCGCTTGGCTACATCGCCACCGACGTATTCGGCCGTTTCAAACGGATGATGGGTAAAAATGTTTTGCACGCGATGGGATACGACTCGTTCGGGTTGCCCGCCGAGCAACATGCGATCGTCACTGGAGTTCATCCGCGCATAAATACCGAATCAAATGTCGCTGTCATGCGTCGCCAACTCCGACGTCTCGGACTTGCGCACGATCAACGTCGAAGTATTAGCACCACAGATGAGAACTATTACCGCTGGACCCAGTGGATCTTTTTACAAATTTTTAATTCGTGGTACGACGAGACACAAAAACGAGCGCGTCCGATTAGCGAACTCGAAAACGAACTCGCGAGTGGCAAGCGCGCCTTACCCAAGACAGAATCGAACTCGGAATCAAAGACAGAATCAAACACGGATTGGAAATCTCTTTCTAATCTTGCGCGACGAAAAATAATCGACGATCATCGCCTCGTTTATCTTGCCGACGCGCCAGTTAACTGGTGTCCAGGTCTGGGCACAATCCTTGCCAACGAAGAAGTGACAACCGATGGTCGAAGTGACATCGGGAATTTTCCCGTGTTCAAACGCAACATGCGCCAGTGGACAATGCGAATTACTGCTTACGCCGATCGCTTACTTAATGATTTAGATCGTCTCGACTGGTCGGAGTCGATCAAACTGATGCAACGCAACTGGATTGGTCGCAGCGTTGGTGCCCAAGTGCGCTTTACATCAAGTGCTGGAGCGATCGAAGTTTTCACGACACGACCCGACACCTTGTTTGGCGCAACCTTCATCGTGCTGTCACCAGAACATCCATTGGTTGACGCTCTTACTTCACAGGCGCAACGCCAAGCAGTCGATAAATATCGCGAATCGGTTCGCAAATTAAACGACAGCGAACGCCAAAGTGATCAACGCAACAAAACTGGTGTCGCTATTGGCGGCACCGCGACGAATCCAGTCACTGGTGCACAAATTCCTGTGTGGATTGCTGATTATGTATTGATTGGTTACGGCACCGGTGCAATTATGGCAGTGCCAGCTGGCGACGAACGCGACTTTAAATTCGCACGCACCTATAACTTGCCGGTTGTCGCGATTCAGATGCCACCCGACGAATGGTTTGCGCTTCTTGAAATCGCTCCAAGCAGTGACTGCACAAATTGGTCAAATGCATATGTTGGCGAAGGCACTTATATCAATTCAAAGAATCCAGATATCGCACTTGACGGCGAGCGTTCGATGGACGACGCAATTCGTTTAATGAATTCATGGCTAGAACAACACGGTCATGGCGAATCGGCAATTACGTACAAACTGCGTAACTGGTTGTTCTCGCGTCAGCGTTATTGGGGTGAACCGTTTCCGATTGTTTTCGACGAGGACGACATGCCGCATGCCGTACCGGACGAACTTCTGCCTGTGAAGTTACCCGAACTAATGGATTTCAAACCTCAATCCTTAGATCCGAACGACGAGATCACCGACCCACTGCCACCACTCGCGCGCGTAACCGACTGGCTGACCGTGACACTTGATCTAGGTGACGGACCAAAAAAATATCGCCGCGAAGTAAACGTGATGCCGCAGTGGGCTGGCTCGTGCTGGTACGAATTGCGTTACCTAGATCCGACCAATGAGTCGTGTTTTGTCGATCCAGAAGTTGAGCGCTACTGGATGGGTCCGCGCGGTGCCGGCGACACTGGCGGCGTGGATCTATACGTCGGTGGGGTTGAACACGCTGTGTTGCATTTGCTCTATGCGCGCTTCTGGCACAAGGTGCTCTTCGACCTCGGTCATGTTTCGAGCGAAGAACCATTTCATAGACTTTTCAATCAGGGATACATCCAGGCGTATGCGTATCGAGACGCTCGCGGTCAAATTGTTCCGGCCAGTGAAGTCGTTGAGCACGACGCAACGTTCACTTACCAGGGTGAACCGGTGACACGCGAGTTCGGAAAGATGGGCAAAAGTCTCAAAAACAGCGTCACCCCTGACGAAATGTACGACGAATTTGGCGCCGATACGTTCCGCCTCTACGAAATGTCGATGAGTCCACTTGATGCCAGTCGCCCATGGAACACCCGCGATGTCGTTGGTATGCAACGATTCCTGCAACGTGTGTGGCGCAATCTCGTCGACGAGGAAACAAACGAGTTGCACGTGACTAACGATCTCGCGCCCGAGCACTTGCGTCGTGCATTGCATCGATGTATTCACGGTGTACGCCTGGATATGGAAAACCTGCGCTTCAATACGGCAATCTCAAAACTAATCGAATTCAATAACGCACTGACGCAACATGTCAATACCAGTGGTTCGACACCCCACGAAATTGCTTTGCCGCTTGTTCAGATGCTTTCGCCATTGTGCCCACATCTTGCCGAAGAACTTTGGCAGCGTCTCGAAGTTGCGACACCTCTTACATATACGCCGTTTCCTGTTGCAGATCCGGCGCTACTGGTAAGCGAGACGATCGAGATACCGGTGCAGGTCAATGGCAAACTTCGCGCTCGACTAATTGTCAGCGCCGAGATCAGCGATGACGATCTTCGCACCCTCGCGCTAGCTGATGCAAAAATTATTCAGGCTCTGGATGGTGCAACGCCAAACAAAATCATCATTGTGCCACGACGACTAGTTAATTTCGTACTGTAATCGTCAGCAAAAATTAAAGCAGATACTTTTTGGCGCGGTCGATTGCCGCAAAGTCCACTGACCCAAGCATCAACAAGATCGTACGGTCCACTCCCCAATTACGCCAAGTATTAAGCCGCGGATCATCGCCGCGCACAAGCGCTTCGTCGTAGTGCTCCCAAACTGAAACCGTAAACGGTTTATCAATACCAGAACTGTTATGCGCGTCGCGCGCCGCAGTAAGGATTTCTCCTGCGCGATCGTGACTCGCGCGCACATTGACGCCGTTCGTCCGTGCTCCAGCAATAGTCGCTAACCCGACACTATTTACGCCGACGATCACTTGAGGTCGTGGGTTTGGTAAAGGAAATGTTGCGAGTTCGCTTCGGCGTTGCGGCGACCACATCTCATAAATCACATCTAGTGCATTACTCAAAACCCTGTGACGTTCTCGCATTGTTGCTGGAGGAATTACTCCAATTGCTCGCTGTTCAGCGGCAAAAGGACTATTCGGAGATGCACCAGCACCGAGACCAAGAACGAATCGACCACTCGAGAGTTGTTGCATCGTGGCTGCACTATTAGCAATCAAACTTGGGTGACGATTGCCGACATTTACAACTAGTGGCCCGAGTTCAATGGTTTTTGTTACACCTGCAAGTGCACCAAGCAATGTAAAACATTCAGGCATATCTCTTGCCTGCAAAACCTCGCCTGCGAGATGATCTACAGTCCAAAATGTTTTGAATCCTGCGTCTTCGGCGGCAATTGCAGCATCCTTGGCAATTGGCCATATCGCCGTACCTGGATTTATTTGCAGATCAAAACGCATTTTGTGGAGCTGAGGGGAATCGAACCCCTGGCCTCTTCCATGCCATGGAAGCGCTCTACCAACTGAG
>JABMNW010000063.1 GCA_013204455.1 Acidimicrobiaceae bacterium | reverse complement strand
TCCGTTATGAGATTGCTGACCGCAAACTTGTCCGAGCATTGCGGCTTCTGTGTGAACTCGAACTCGCTGTTGAGTTCGGACACCCTGATTTAGATGGTCGCAAATGAGCGGCACTTCCTACGGCCACAATCACGGCGCGCTGGCACCACGCGCTGGTGCCCGACATGTTCGACCGTTGTTGATCTCACTTGGATTAACTTTTGCGTTCCTGATTGTGCAGGTCGTCACCGGATTCGTTACTGGTTCGTTGGCATTGTTGTCCGACGCTGGTAACATGGCCACCGACGTACTCGGGCTCGGGATGGCCTTGGCCGCGATACAAGCAGCGTCAAACGCTCAGAACCATTCACAGCGAACATTCGGTTTGTACAGACTCGAAATTCTGGCCGCGTTGGCAAATGCCGTATTGCTGTTCGGTGTTGCCAGCTACATCGGATTCGAGTCAATAAACCGTTTAAGTAATGCACGTGATGTGGCATCTACGCCAGTCCTCGTTGTAGGTGTAATCGGTTTGGTCATCAACGTGATCGCATTCAAACTGTTGCGCGCCGGGTCGAAGGAAAGTCTTAATGTGCGAGGCGCCTATCTCGAGGTGATGTCGGACATGCTCGGCTCGGTCGGAGTAATTGCCGCGGCGATCATCTGGGGCATCACCGGATGGACATGGGTTGATCCGGTAATCGGCGCCGCGATTGGAGTATTTATTTTGCCGAGGGCATACAAACTGGGACGCACTGCAATTCGCGTGCTGGTGCAATCGGCCCCAGAACATCTCAATGTCGCGGCGCTTCAGGCTGAACTCGGGACCATTGCTGGAGTTGTCGATGTGCATGATCTCCACGTATGGACTCTGACCTCAGAGATGGATGTTGCGTCCGCTCATCTAATGGTCGCTTCTGGCGTGGACACCTACGGAGTGTTGGATCAAGCCCGTGTTCTACTTGCCGAGCGACATGGCATCACCCACGCAACATTGCAGGTCGAACCAGATGACCATCAAGGTTGCAACGAGTTGACATGGTAACCGCATCCGCACTGGTATCGGCGTTAGGTTTTTGATTTGAGCGGGTGTGATGATCAAGATTGTTTTCTAAATCCGTTGCGCGAACGGCAACGCGGAACGCTACAAATCGTTCTTGGCATCAACGCTGTACTGTTCTTCGTAATTGTTGTCGCTGCGCTCTATGGAAATTCATCGGCCCTATTAGCGGACAGTCTTGACAACCTTGGCGATGCATTGACATATGGTCTTAGTCTTTTTGCGGTTTCACGAGGTCCTGTTGTTAAGGCCAAAGTTGCTCTGTTCAAAGGTTGGCTTATTCTTCTCGCCGCTTTTGCAATTGTGGCGCAAATCGTTTATCGGTTTGCTGCTGACCTAAGCCCGCCTTCATTTGAGGTTATGGGAATATTCAGTCTTCTTGGTTTAACCGCAAACTCGATTTGCCTTTTTCTTTTGTGGCGCCACCGCAGCGAAGATGTAAATATGAGTTCGGTCTGGGAGTGCTCACGAAACGATATCGCAACAAATATTTCTGTTTTTGTGGGAGCTGGCGCTGTCTGGTTAACCAGCTCTGGTTGGCCCGATACTGTCGTTGCACTGGGAGTCGTGTTGCTCCTAATACGCTCTGCACTTCGCGTTATCGCATCAGCCAATGCAGAAATTAATTCAGCAACCTAGCTGTCCTTATGCCCACCTTCTACAGGACGGCCCTCTTGGTTCCATCGCTCAAAGCCACCATCCATATGCGCCACGTTTTTAAAACCCAATTGTTGAAGAGTATCCGCCGCAAGTGAGGAGCGTCCGCCGGCCATGCAATGAAGAATGATCCGGCGGTTGGGATCAAACTCTTCGCGGTGGTAATCACTGCTGGGATCCGCCCAGAACTCAAGCATGCCCCGCGGGAAGTGCAAGGCACCAGGGATGACACCATGTTGCGCGCATTCTTCACTCTCGCGCAGATCAACGAGCATGGCTCCTTGCTTTACGTCCGCGGCTACCTGTTCAGGCGTGAGCGAAGATTAACTGGTCTTGGCTAAGAACGCAATGGAACAACCACTTAGCAAATATGCAACAACAAAACTTGTGACGACTCATTCTGAGAATCTAGGTTTGGGGTTGACCAAAACAAACTGACAATGCGATAATTGACACATGACTATAGATTTTGAATCATCTCGGGCGTTCGACGAACGCGACACATTGCTCGGTTTTTTGGCGCACTATCGAGAGGAGCTCATCGACAAGAGTAACGGTCTCACCGATGAACAGGCACGCCTAACATCTGTGCCGCCGTCCGACCTCAATCTCATGGGACTGATTCGACACATGGCAGAAGTCGAGCGACACTGGTTTCGGCGAATTCTCGTGAATGAAGCCGTGCCATCAATCTGGTCAGACGAGGCACACCCCACGGGCGACATAGATGGTGACTTCCACGTCACAGCAACGGATACTTTGAGTGAATCACTCGCTCAACTTCGCACCGAGATCACAATCGCCGATGCGAACATCGCAAATTTTGGACTCGATGCCATGGCTATTCGCGAGTCGCGTCCTGGAACTGGTATTCCGAATCTTCGCTGGATCCTGGTGCATATGATCGAGGAATACGCACGGCATTGTGGTCACGCTGACCTGATTCGCGAATGCATCGATGGCGTCAAGGGCGACTAAACGAATCGCGTTATTAGCCGCCTATGGTTACAAGGACAGCTAACTACCTATTGCAATCTTGACGAACGCTCGACGGATATCCCCTATCTTGACGACAACGCTGAGAAGTCGCTGCGAACCACGGGTCGATTAATGGCTTGCCCATTGGGATCAAAAACGCTCAGAGGATTGCCAGACTGGGTGAACTCTGCGGAGGTGATCTGGGCGTATGCGAAACTTGTGAGCACCAGCTGCCCGAGTATGAGAATTTGATCATCACCTGGTATGTCTTGAAAATCTGTGCCTAAATCCAATATGGCCTTACCATCGGTGACCGTTGCTGACACAAGGATGTCGCTACGGTTGGAAAGCCTTGAACTAATGCCCAATGCGACCTCCGATGGAGGTGCCGGTTGCGTGAGCAGACCTAGCACCGTAAACAGATCGCTGCCCTGGACAACGAAACGCACGCGTGCGACCAAGCCTTTATTTCGAACCATGTAGATGATTGCACCATCGATGGGAAGTGGTGGCGCGATGGTGGTGGTGGTGGTCGTAGAACTAGTGGATTCAAAGATCAGGTAGTCCGAGTCACCGAGTCGGCGATCCTCGGACTCTCCGCTTAACGAGCAGCCCGCGACGCTGCTGAACATGACAACTACCCAGAGAACGCCCAGCTTCCTCATTGCTTCATCTCGTTTCGTCTGAGAGCCACCGAAAACCGTGCCCCACCTTGCGGACTCTCGCCTACGATGAGATATCCACCCATCGATTTCATATGTTCGGTGACAATGGCCAGCCCCAGACCCGATCCGGCGATCTTAGAGTGCCGCGAACCACGGCTGAAGGGCTCAAGGATCAAAGTTCGTTCGAATTCGGGGACACCTTCACCCCCATCGTCGAAATGGATCGTGACCGTATCGGATTCAATGTTGCAGCACAGCGCCAAAAGACCGTCACCGTACAGCCGTGCATTATCTACGAGATTGTTGAAGCAGTAGGCGAAGCGCCGAGTATCCACCAACACCTCCACGCCACTGGCATTTGGCGGTTCGACAAAGAGATGGTGTGGCAATCTGGATCGATCTAGCAATGTTTGAATCAGAGGCACAAGTCGCAACGGCTCTATGTTCAACGTGGCGACACTTGCATCCCGTCGAGAAATTTCAATTAGATCAGAGAGGATTTTTTCGAAAGCGGCAACTCGTTCGATGAGTAGGTCGACGCCGAACTGGGCGCGCTCAGGCAATTCGGCGCGTCGCGAGGCGACGAGTTCTGCTGCACCACGAATGACGGTCAGTGGAGACTTCAGTTCGTGACTGACGTGACCGGCAAAACGGATATCCCGCTCGGCTCGTTCTTGCATCGCCGCGCTCATGGTGTTGAACGAGCGTGCGATCATTGCCAAGTCTGGTTCGCGGGGTTCATTAATACGTACGTTCAGATCTCCCGCACTGATCTGTGCCGCCGCGTTACTAATGGTGTGTAAGGGTTCAGAAATTCGACGGGACAACCACCAACCAATTACTCCTCCACCCATGGTTGCCAAGATGATGCCAACACCAAGGGCATTGCGCAGGGATGTCAGCGCACGATCAAGTTCGACCAAAGAGGCAATTCCGACGAATGTGGTATTAGGTACGGTAACAATTTCGATTGGTATTGCAGTGAACAGAAGCGGCTTGTCGGCAACCACGGTTCGCTGACGGGAAGGTCTGCGCTCAATGATCGAGGATTTGAGCGCTTCTGGAACATCAGTTTCAGATATGCCTACACCTGAAACCAGCCACTTGGGCCCAACCTTAAGCAATGCTTGTGAACTGCCGAGTCCCCGTGATGCCTCGAGCAAAGCATCGAGGGGTTCCTGCCCGTCAGCCAACCCACGAGCAACGAGTCGGGCTGCAGCAAATGTCTGAGCAATGGCGACGGCTTCACGTTGATTGAGTAGGTATCTGCGAGCGATGAAGTACGTAGCGCTGGAGGCAATGAGTGAAACAACAAGCGCCACAACGCAACCAACTGCGAGCGATTTTACGCGAAGGGTGGGTGTCCAAACGATCACCATTGGCTTCAGTATTTCTCAGGGCAACAACTTGAAGCCGACACCGCGCACGGTGACGATCTTGTCCTGTAGACCATGCATTGCAAGTTTGCCGCGAAGGCGATAGATCTGCATATCCACCAAACGAGTGTCACCGAGGTAGTCATATCCCCACACGTGATCGAGGAGCTCGGCGCGGCTCAAAGTTTCCGGTGATCGTGTTGCGAGTTGGACAATAACTTCAAATTCAGTTCGGGTGAGAGCAAGTGTTGCATCACCGACGAATGATTCATGTCTGCCTGGCTGCAGTCGGACTTCTCCGACGGTCAAGTCTCGAGACGCTTCATTCTCGACACTTGTATGCGCACGGCGTAGAATTGCGCGGAGGCGAGCCGCAAGTTCCTTCGATCCAATTGGCTTTGTAAGAAAATCGTCCGCGCCGGCTTCGAGACCGGCTACGACATCGTGAGAATCACCGTGTGCCGTGAAGATGATGATTGGAATTGTCGACTTTTTGCGCAGCTCACGGACTACCTCAAAGCCATTCATTCCTGGCAGCCGCAGATCAACGATGGCTAGATCAACAGAGTGCTGATCTACAAGATTGATGCCAATCTCACCCGTTTCGGCTTCAACCACGACGTATCCCTCATCTCTCAGGGCAGCGCTCAATACAATTCTGATCTTGTCGTCGTCTTCGATGTAAAGAATTGTCAGAGGAATGGATCAATTATGCCACCGACAAATGTCATTGGGCGTCAGTCGCGTTGTTCTCGGGTATTTTCCACTTAAATAACATCAATTTGTGATGAAATCGTAAGAAATTCTTGATTAAACCGTAACGCAGGTGCAGACATACTAGGTGCATGTCAAATTACGAACCACGACCAACAATTACCGTGTGCATTCCAGCACACAACGAAGAGTCCACTGTGGGCAACATTGTTCGACATTTACATGAGCAGTATCAGCGGCGTCGGCAACTGATCGATGAAGTCATCGTCGTAGATGACCGCTCAAGTGACCACACTGCTCAAGTGGCGTGGGCGGCCGGGGCCCGAGTGATCAGTACCGTTGATGTATGCGCAGAATTTGGTGGCAGCATCGGCAAGGGCGATGCGATCTGGGCCTCTCTGCGGGCGTGTCGAACCGAACTCATCGGATGGGTGGATGCAGATTTGGTTTCATATCCGAAGAACATGGTGGAATCATTGTTTGCTCCGCTGCTTGTTGATCCAACAATCACGCTCGTCAAGGGCTCATTTTGCCGCATGGATAAAACTGGAAACCAGGTGGTAGGTGGAAGAGTCACCACCCTGACCGCGCGACCACTTCTGGAGATGTTCTTTCCAAAATTAGAGCATCTGCGTGATCCGCTCTCGGGCATGTTTGCAGGAAGGACTGAGGTGCTTGGTGCCTTGATGCTGGATGCTGACTATGGAGTGGACATTGGAATTGTTCTCGATTTGGCAGCCAAATATGGATCAGAATCGATCTGCGAGGTGCAAATCGGAGAACTGATGCATCGCCAACGACCTCTCAATGAATTATCAGCAATGGCGACAATGGTTGTGCGTGCAATCGTCTCACGGGTGCCGCGCGCACATCTCACGGGTTGCTCCGATGCGGCAGCAGATCTGGAGATCGCGCACCAACTGGTTCGTCGAATGTCTCCACGCAAGCAAACCCAACAACTCTTCGCGATTGGAACTGGTGACTGAAATATAGGGTTTCCGAGAGGGTCTTGGTGTAGACAGTTCCAGCCCGCAGTAACATTTTCGGCAGAGACGCAAATTCTGCTGGCGGGATGTGGGTGTGTGTTTCGAATAGGTGTCGATAGTCGAACCAGTGGGTAAGTCAATACAACTCGTCGCGTCCGCATCAATCGTTGGCAATGATGACACCGTTATAACGATTCGTTGTTCTCCCCGGGGGTCGCCAGCGGAAGCTATCCGCCAACCCAGGACACGAACCTAGCTAGTGAGCTGTGATCGGACCGACAAACCTGAGTCTGGCGTGTACAACATCTGCTACATAAACGCATACCAACTTCGTGAATGCGTCGATGGCGGCAAGGGCGACTAAAC
>JABMNW010000062.1 GCA_013204455.1 Acidimicrobiaceae bacterium | reverse complement strand
TTCTTGGGGGATTAGGGGGTATTCGGGGGATTAGGGGAATATTTATATTAGGGCATCGGCAGGAATTGGTCAAGTACTAAGTGAAATTTTATTTATTATTTTGAACCTATTATTTTGAACCTGTTATTCTGCAGCAGCGTTATATGCCCTTGCCGTGACTAATTGAACTCCAAGGGCAGTGTGCCGTAGGCTTTTGTGGTGCCAATGCGAGTCGGACTGTTTGGGGGGACCTTTGATCCTCCACATTTGGGACATCTTGTGACGGCTGTCAATGTCCGCCAAGCCTTGAAATTAGATCTTGTGATATTGATGGTTGCCAACGATCCATGGCAGAAAAATGAGACTCGCGAGGTGGCCTGTGCCGCAGATCGCTTGGCGATGGTCCAAGCTGCAATTCATGGCGTTGAAGGCCTAGTTGCAGGCGATGACGAGATTAAGCGGGGTGGCCCGAGTTTTACGACAGATACTTTGACGACTCTTAGCGCCAAATATCCAGATGCCCAACTATTCACAATTGTTGGCGACGATGCTGCAGCAAAATTTGGAACTTGGCAGAGGGCCGGTGAAATTGCAAAACAGTCCACACTCGTTGTTGTGGATCGACCTGGTTCTCCGCTTGTGCCGCCAAGTGAGTTTGTTTGGAATCGCGTTGAAGTTCCGCGGCTCGAGGTGAGCTCAACTGATTTACGTGCACGCTTCGTAGATGGTCGGCCACTTGACTATCTAATATCAGCAGGAGTACTCGAAGTGATTGCTGATCGCGGTTTGTATGGAGTGCCTAAGTCATGACGGCAATTCCACAACGCCAACGTCAGCGAATGCTGGTTGCATTGTGCTGTGGTATCGCTGCCGCGTTGATGTTGCCAGCTGGACTCGTGATTGGTTACAACGCGGTGCTCAACTCGCAAAGCGGAACAAACGTCAATGATGTGCGCACATTGGAAATCGCTAGTACCCCTGTCGCCTTGTTGGCCACGGTGAATGCATCAAACGAAATTACGACAATTAATGTGATTGCACTTTCTGGGGGCAGTCTCGGTGGCACGATTATTTCTGTGCCGGTCAAAGCGAGCGCCGAAGTACTCGACGGTGAAGCACCACGACGAATCTCGGACTTGTTTCGCGCTGATGACCCAGCAGCGTTTGTCGCCGACGTCGAAGGGTTGCTGGATGTTTCGTTTAGTGCGGTTGGAATTCTCGGTCGTGTCGAATTAATTAAGTTGCTGAACCCTATTGGGCCAGTCGAGATACTTCTTGACACCGATGTGCGAAACACGCAGGCTGATGGCACGACTAAAACAGTCGCTAAAACTGGTTCTACGACCATTAATATGGCAACTCTTGTAGATATTTTGTTGGCGCGCGAAATTGATCAGAGCGAATCAGCAAGATTCAATCATCACAAATCTGTGTTGACAGCAGTTGGCAACGCGGTTGGTCTCGGCCTCAAACTTGATGATCCGCAAACTAGTGCTTTTGACGAACCACTTGATATCGCAACGTTTGCCCTCCGATTATTTTCTGGCCCGATACAAGTTTGGCAATTTGCCGCAACTGCTGTACCTCAGGGTGACGCCAATCCAAATGCTTTAGATATGTATAGCGTTGATTCCTCGGAAGTGACAATGATCATGGCCAGCGTCGCTCCAACATCAATTACCGGGTCAGGCGAATCCGGTGCCCTCGCAGTGCAGATAGATAGCCCATTCAACAATGCAGTGTTGAGCCGCGAAATTGTGCGTCGGCTTGCGGCGATGGGCTTTGATATTGCTCTCGTGCGCGAGGTACCTGGTCCGCCACAAGAAGTCACCCAGATTCGTTATGTCGACGCAGGGGTCCTCTCGAGTCTTGAAGACCTTGCGAGTTTCGTCGGAGATATTGAGACTGCGCCAACACGTGAGCGCGCACAAGGAGTTGATTTACAGATCATTTTGGGGTCGTCATTTGCTGTGTTTGTTACAGCGAATCCTGATCTTCCTGCCACTACCGTGGTGCCGTCCAATTAGATGACTGCTTACAAAATTCAGCCTGATGCGTTACGTATCTCGACTATTGTTGCGAGGGCCGCCGACGAAAAGCAGGCATCAGATGTAATTGTTTTGGATGTTGGCGAGATTCTGGCAATTACAGATCTATTTGTTGTGGCGAGTGCGAACAATAAGCGTCAAGTGCGAACGATCAGTGACGCGATCACCGACGCTGTGCGTAAAGAGACTGGTCGCTCACCTTTATCTAGCGAAGGAGTCGCCGAACAGCAGTGGATCTTGATTGATTATGGCAGTGTCGTGGTGCACATATTCGATGATGAAACCCGCCGGTTCTACGAAATTGAGCGTCTCTATCGTGACGCTCCACTAGTTAATTGGCGACTAGATGGCTAGATTTATGAACTGGTATTAGTTAGTTAGTTAGCGAATTATTTTGGGGCTGTAGCTCAGTTGGTAGAGCGCTTCCATGGCATGGAAGAGG